>JAAXIL010000091.1 GCA_012270355.1 Psychrobacter sp. | reverse complement strand
TGCCGGTGCTGGCAAGGATCGGTTCGGGGACTGCCTATATCGGTCTGTTTGGCTCTGTGTGGGGTATTTTGAATGCGTTTTTGGGGCTGTCGCAGGCCGAGCAAGTCAGTTTGTCGGCGGTGGCACCTGGTATCGCTGAAGCCTTGATTGCCACGGCGATGGGTCTGTTTGCGGCGATTCCTGCCGTGCTCGCTTACAACCATTTTACGGCTAAGTCTGCCAAACTTTATGATTCTCGGGCGTTGTTTTGCGATGAAATCACGGGCATGATGGCTCGAGATGTGGTGGACGCTGGGTTGCAGGCTGGATCTAATCGTTCGACGCCTACCGCTCGCCCCGATGCCAGTTTGCTGGGTGATGACATGAATGTGGGCATAAACAACCGAGCGGGGACGCTATGACTCCAAGTCCCTTTGCAAGACGAGAAAAGAACCTCAATGCATCGATGAATGTCGTGCCGTATATCGATGTGATGCTGGTGCTATTGGTTATTTTTATGGTCACAACCCCGATGCTAACGACGGGGGTTAATGTTGATTTGCCCAATGCCAATGCAGAAAACTTAGGCGTAGGGCAACAAATGCCTGCTGTGGTATCGATGCAAAGCGATGGCTCACTGTTTTTGAATACCAATGCAACAGATGATGTGCCTGTGTCTGAGATGGAACTGGTTGAAACCTTACTGCGTTTGCAAGCCGAGTCGCAAGCGTCGGGGCAAGGGGATATTTCGGTGATTATCAATGCGGATGCGACCAACCAGTATGGTATGATTGTGCAACTGATGGCAAACCTTAAAGAAGCGGGCGTGCGTAAGGTGGGGTTGTTGACTGAGCCAGCGACTTAATCTTTTTCGCCGTTTTAAGTGGCAGTTTTAGCTATTTTCTGTTTGTATTAAAGCAGTCGGCGATTATTTGTCGTAGCCTCGGTATCCACTGGCACGCACCCAAGATTAATGATTACCGACCTCTACACTCAAATCCTTTTATAACCTTACCTATTTTCCTTTTTAATTCCGATTAACGCCATGTTTAAACAAGCCCCCGTCGTTTATGTACCGACAGAGCCTGAAGGTGATGGTGTTGCGATGCCGTCGCTACTTAGCCTTGTCGTGCATGGGGCAATTGTCGGGTTTATTTTGTTGTCGCATCAAATCCCTGAAGTGGTACAACCTGCTGGACTTGAGACCACGCTGGTGAGCCAATCAGAATTGGCACAAATGCAGGCGGACGCTTTGGCTTCTGCTTCCTCAAATAACACCGGTATAACCGCTAACGCCAATAGCTCATTTAACAATTCAACATCGGTGGATGTTACCCTTGATGCTTCAAGTCCGCCTCAAGATAATTCCGTGGCAGAGATGGTTCGACGGTCGGTGTCAGTGTTTACCCGTTCCGACAATCCGCCCGACGGTCAACCAAGCGAGTATGGCGTATCTGGGGGCTCGTCGGATGATGTCATCCTAGACAATGGCTGTGACCGCGACGCCTAGGCCGACGAGCTCGCCCGTAAACAAACAAGCTACGATGAGGCAAGAGAAGCGTTTGAACGTCAGCTAGAAAGTGAAATACAAGCCGAACAACAGGCTTATGAAGAATATTTGCAAGCCCAATATGAGGCTGAACAAGCCCGCCTAAAAAAACTTCGCAAAGCGGAAGCCAATCCTGAAAAGGTAGATAAGCCCGAACGGGTCGAAACCCAGTATTCGCCAAAGCCTCGTCCCAAAGCCGATGGTGGTGGTAAAACGCAAAGTTTTAGTTTGGGCGATGGGTCACCTGCTTCAGAGACGTCATCTAAATCAAGTGGCAGTTATAGTCGTTCGGTAGGCTCTTCAGGAAGTTCGGGCGGGGGTAAAAGTGAATCAACACTTGCTGGTGAACTCAAACGCATCTTGCAACCTCGAGTGGACAGTGCCACGCCGGCAGGGCTATCTCGGCAAACCGTGAGCGTCAGCATACGGGTCGATGGCTCAGGTAATGTCACCAGTGTGAGCGTCAGCTCGGGCAATGCAGGCTTAAAATCTGCCATAGAAGGGGCGGTGCGTTCTGCCTCGCCACTGCGTCCGTTTGTGGGTACGGATTATACCTCAGCGACCATCTCGCTTACTATCCAAGCCAAATAAAAATCGGCAACAATTCAACCGTATTTTTTGGTTATAATCCCTTATCCCTATTCAAAGTCAGGAAGATGCCTTTATGTCTGCTATGAAATATAAAATGTTAAGTCTTAGTGCGGTGTCAATTGCAACGATATTTGCCAATCAAGCGACTGCAAAAGACATTCAGTTTGATATGTCCACGGTATCCAAAGCTTCGCAATTTCAAGTTGCCTTTGTACCGTTTGCTGGCGATAACCAAATTTCTAGCACCGTGCTTCGTGACTTAAACACCACTGCTCTTAAAGTTACCAGTAACAACCTGATTCAACAGCCCCACTCCAGCAGTGAGCTTGCTGCCACCCTACCCGCTTGGCAACAAACGGGCATTCCGTATTTGGTGATTGGCACGACAAGTAGTAATCGTGGCGATACCGTCGCAAATTTTGAGGTGGTGGAAGTTTCGACAGGTCGTATTATTCGAGGACCTCAGCAAATCTCAGGGCGAGATAAAAACAAGGTCGCTCACAAAACCGCCGCCCGCATTTATGAGCTGATTACGGGTAAAAAGTCGGATTTTGATGCCCGTTTAGCGTATGTGGAAGTCAAGGGCAAAGGTGAAAACCGAGTGTCCTCACTGATTGCGCGG
>JAAXIL010000233.1:183-2761 GCA_012270355.1 Psychrobacter sp. | reverse complement strand
TGTATTTCTTTGATTAAGCTTATAAAAAAATTGTTTTCAAAACTTGGTATAACATGTTGCCTATGGCTTGTGCTTAAGGTTAGGTCTGTCGCTGTCGGTCAACGCATCGGCAACTGAATCGTTTTTTTCACGATCTGCTTCAGGGTTTAACTGGGCGTCGTCCGTGCCCATGTTGTCGTTCATTGGGGTATCGACACCGTCGTGATGGACAGTACCACTGACAGGATCGGGTTGGCGAGTCTTTGGGTTTTTCATAGTTTCACCTGTGATTAATTAAAGTTAATAAGTAGTTATGTTCAAAATCATGCCATAATCTCATCAAATTATCAGCAGGGCAAAAGAGGGTATCATGTGCAACATTTGTAAAATTGGCATTGCTCAGATTATGGGTGTGTCAGCAATGCTACTCACTCTGCTCACCGCTTGCGAGCAAATCCCGAGCGAGTTTGCGTCACCACAATCATCACAGTCATCATCTTCTCAGCCTTTTGCAAGCATCGTCAATGCCAACTTGCCTGCCCCAACGAAAACTCTCATTTGCGATGACTTTAAGACCAATCAAACCGTCACCATCACAGGGCGTACGCAACTGGCAAACGGGTGCGATTTAACAGGCAAAGGCGTGCGGTTTGTGCTAAACCAATCGGACGCCTCGCTCGATTGCAACGGGGCGACGTTAAGTCCGCAAAACGAAACGGACAAGGCTTCTGCTATCACTATCAGACCGAAAAATGATGCAACTGCCATTCGCAATATAAGCGTCGCTAATTGTCACATAACAGGTTATGGACACGCCTTGCACATTCGCAAAGCTACCAATCCGAACCAACGCTATGCCAAGCGGGATACCAACCCCCAAGCGATTGACCCCGATGCCAACCGTGCGACCGCCCCGCAATACATTCGCATCGTCAATGTCAGTTCCATGAATTCCATCAACAGTGGCATCTTTGTCGGCGATCATGTGCATCATGTCACCTTCGACCGTTTGTATGTCGCTCGATCGGGCACGGTCGGGCTATATTTCGAGTTTGGTTCTCGCCACAACACGGTAAAAAATTCGGTATTTGTGGATAACGGCTTTCGCACATTTAAGCCAAACCGAGAAGCCATTGCCATTGATTCCTCAGCGTTTAATGTTATCCAGAACAACGAGTTTGTGCACAACGGGGCAGGGGGCGTACATTTGTACCGCAACTGTTTCGAACACGCTGATGACCCCAGCCGTAGCAATCATTTCAAACGCACCGAATCGGCGAGTAATAACGTGATTGAAGGCAATTTATTTCGAGATGAGCCTGTTGGTGTATGGGTAGCTTCCCGTCAGTCTCGCAACCTAAGAGGGTTTGAATGCGGGGCGTATGTGTTGGGGGATACGGCTTTTGCCCGCTACCATTTGGATTCCGCCAAAAATAATCAAATCATGGGCAATGAGTTTGTTAATGTGGATACGGGCATCATTGTAGAAGATGACGGGACGCAAATCATCGGTAATGATTTTCGGCAAGTGGCAGGCGTGCCATATAAAAACGGCTCGGAAATTCGAGAAAAATATGGTAAGCCTGTGGTGGGGACGGTTATTCAGGGGAATGAGATGGACTAAAAAAACCCACAATCGCTATTGTGGGTTTCGGTAAAACGCAGTCTAAAAATGCAACCAATTACAACTTGCTTTCACGAGGGATTTCCGCTTCTTGCGGGGCATTTTGCATGTCTCGGTCGAGCGAATAGAAGTTGGCGTTGTTGCCTTTGTCTTCGGACGCCAAAGCAAACTTATCACGCAAGCCATCAATCAAGGCTTCTTCTTCAATTTGCTCTTTAACAAACCACTGCATGAAATTAAAGGTCGCCCAGTCCTTTTCTTCCATCGCCTTGTCAACCAACGCATAAATTTTTTGTGAGTTGTCCAGCTCATGTTGCCACACGTCTTCGATGCACGACTGCAAATCAGTTGGGTTGTCTCTTGGGGCAGGAATCGCACCGATTTTTGCCGTACCCCCACGAGCGTTAATGTATTCCAAAAACTTAAACATGTGCTCACGCTCTTCTTCAGAGTGTTTATAAAAGAACTCGGCAATACCTGCATAATTGTTTGAATCCGCCCATACGCCTAGAGCCAAATAAGCTTGAGCTTGCTCTGCTTCGGCATTCATTTGTTTGTTTAATGCTTCTTCCATGCTGTCTGAGATGCGTTTGTCGCTGTAATTCGTATCCATAATGGCTACCTTTATCAATAATTAAAATGAGTAAAATGAGGTGTAAAATCAAGCTTCCATAGCATCGCAAAGTTGAGCGAAAACTGGTAGCGACAACGGGTAAATGCGTGTAGAACGACTGTAAATCCTGCGAATACTTCTCATTAATTTTTAAGTCAACTGTTAAGGCAATTAATAGTAAGGGAAGTAATAGATTGCCAAGCGGTCAATGGTTTAAGCCAAACAAATCGGGCTGGGGGACAGGCTCGCTGAGTTTGCTGAGTGTGGAATAGGTGACGCCAACCAAACGAATTGGCAAATGACGAGGGACATCGGCAATCAATTTTTGTATCCAATTATGGGCATAGTCAGCAGTAGGAAAT
>JAAXIL010000233.1:0-173 GCA_012270355.1 Psychrobacter sp. | reverse complement strand
CGTATTTGATTTTGAGCGTGATGGGTTGGGCGGTGTAGCCTTTTTTGGTGAGGGCGATAACTGCCTCGGCGGTTTGGGCATATATTTGGACGAGAAGGGCAGAGGTGTCGGACAAGTTTTCCCGAAATGTGGTCTCACTGCCGACCGATTTGTGTTTGCGAGTGGGCTTGAAG
>JAAXIL010000024.1 GCA_012270355.1 Psychrobacter sp. | reverse complement strand
GCCAAGCGTTTGGCAGTAAATCGGGCGTTTTCTCAGGTGTTCATACTGGCGGTTTCTAGCACCAGATTTGCCACGCCGTTTGCTTGTAACCAATCTCGCATCCAAGGCGATTCCACGCCCGTAAGAACGATGGGCATCGGGTTGGTCGTGTAGGCGATTTTTGCGGTTTGTACCCGTTCTAGGCTAAAAGTGTTTAGTACAATGCCCGATTGATTGGCGTTATTATTTAAAGCATTGTCATTTACTAGGTTGCTATCTGAAATGCGACTTGTGCTGTCGGTGGCTTCGGTTAATCCGCCCCCTAGCACGATGTAGGCGGTTGGTTCGATATTAGTGACTTCAACGTCTGAATTTACATGAGGCACAGGCAGATGATTGAGCACCATCAAACCAACGCTAGAAAATATTGGGGTGTAATAGCTCGCATAAATGACTAACCCAAATAGCACAGCAAAAACCACCAGACGTTTTAGCCAGATCATTGTGAAGTGGGCAAAATTTTTTACCTTTTTTATCACATGGGTTAGCATTACTAAAAACTCTCTAAGCCAAATTACGCTAACGCACCCAAACGGGTTCTCGCTCAAGCATGATGCCAAACTTATCAAAAACCGTATCAATGATTAAATCCTGCGTCGCCAAAATGTCGGCTTGTGTCGCAGGCTGACTTGCTGGGGCATGATTGACCAACACCAAGGCTTGATTAACATGGGTCATTATTGGTTCGATCCCTTGCCCTTTCAGTCCAGCTTGATCAATCAGCCAACCGCCAGCGACTTTGGTACTATTATTTACCAACTCTTCATCCACAGGATAGCCTTTAATGTCCGCAAACTTGCGTTGCAAGTCCTTAAACTGTGAAGTGGGTATCACAGGATTTTTAAAGAAACTGCCACAGTTTGGCAAAACTTCGGGATTGGGCAATTTGGTTGAGCGGATGTTGATGATGGCGTTCATCACGTCGATAGGCGTTGGGGCTTGTCGATGATGTTGCTGGGCAATGTCACTGGCTTTAGTTTGCACATCACCATAATTCATAACCGTGCGGGTTGGATCTTTATGCAAACGAAAATTAACCTGCGTAATCAACCATTCGCTAGCTTGACGTTTAAAAATACTGTCTCGATAAGCAAACTTACACTCTGCTTTCATCAACGTATGCCAAGTGTCTGTCGGCAGATGATATGCCCGCACTGAAGTTAAAAAGTCTGCCAATTCTACGCCATACGCTCCAATATTTTGCATAGGCGATGCCCCAACTTTACCAGGGATTAAAGCCAAATTTTCTAAGCCATACCAGCCTTTTTGCACGGTTTTTACGACGAGGTCGTGCCAGTTTTCACCTGCCATCACGGCAATATCGATGTGCTCATCTGATTCCGATACCACATCAATACCCGTCATCTCTGGCATCACCACACAGGCATGCAAACGGCTTGGCAAAAGCACATTGCTACCGCCTGATAGCACAAACAAAGGCATCTCTTTTATATTACTGATTGTTTTGGCGTGTGCGATGGCGGGTTCTACTCCCGCTTGGTCATGAATTTTTACGACGCTATTTGCCATACAAGACAGTCGCATGGTGTTTTGGGTAGTGAGGTCAACATTGTGCTGAACGGAAAAAGGGCTGGACATGGCGATAAATCACTAGAGCTAGTTTTTATGTTTGAATTCTTTAATTTGCCGACGTTGTTTTTTATTGGGCTTGGTGTCGGGGCGAGCAAGGTTAGCAAGTTTGCGTTGCTCGGCATAATATTCACGGCGGGCGACGCTTTCATCGGTTTCGTGATAAAGGGTTTGGGCTTTGGTAGCATTGCCACGCTCGGTAGACAGGGCATCGACGATTACCGTTTTTTCAGTCATTGCCGTGGCTGACCCTTGCCGAATTTGCAACTCGTCCCCAACACTGATTTCTTTACTGGTTTTTACCCGAGAACCGCCATAATGCACTCGCCCGCTTTCTATGGCTTGTTTTGCCAGTGTACGGGTGCGATAAAACCGTGCTGCCCACAGCCATTTATCTAGGCGGACTTTTTGTGTGCTATTTTGATCGGCTTCTTGAGTGTTTGATTGGTGGTTTTTCGCCATTATTTATTTTTTCCTGTGCTCACTACTAATCACTTCAAAAACATCGCATAGCCCATGTTAGCACTCACAGGTTCGCAGGCATAGCCAATATCAAGTAGAGCGTCTTGAATTTGCCTTGAATTGTGCTCGCTCGCTTGCAAGCCGACCAATACACGCCCATCTGCAGCTCCGTGATTGCGATAATGGAATAAGGTAATATTAAAATCTTGTCCCAATTTTTCTAAAAAGTTGAGCAACGCCCCTGGACGTTCGGGGAAAGACACGGTGAAAAGTTGCTCATTTTCGATGCCAGCATGCCCGCCAATTAAATGGCGGATGTGAGTTTTAGCAATGTCATCATCGGTCAGGTCATAAGCCTTATAGCCTTCCTCATCCAAAGTTTGAGCGATGATTTGGCGTTCGGTTTCGCCCTCTTTTAGACCAATGCCGACAAAGATGCTGGCAGGTTCGCCTGTATCTGGCGAGTGCTTGCTTCGGGCTCGGTAGTTAAATTCGGTGATGCTACGCCCAGCTAGCGAGCGACAAAAGTCTAAAAATGCCCCTGTGCGTTCTGGAATGCTGACGGCAAAAATGGCTTCTTTTTTCTCGCCAATGTCCACCCGTTCGGCAATATAGCGTACGCGGTCAAAGGTCATGTGTGCCCCGCACCCAGTTGCCGCGCAATTTTAACCAGTGCTGTCGTGCTGTGTGTGATAT
>JAAXIL010000055.1 GCA_012270355.1 Psychrobacter sp. | reverse complement strand
ATCAAATGGTGCAGCAGGTCAGGTATGTTTTCATCGTCATCATAGTGGCGTTTGTGGTCATGCAGCAAGACATGACGATGGGGGGATTGATTGCGTGTTCGATTCTCGGTGGTCGTGTATTAGCCCCGGTCATGAATATCCCCAATTTGTTGGTGCAATATGCTCACGCCAAAGCCGCCCGAAAAAATATAGAAAATTTATTTGAGCTCGAACAAGATAACCATGGCGTTGCCTATCCCTTGTCGCCCACAAAAATTCAGGGTAACTATCAATGCCAAAATCTACAATTTAATTATTTTGGCAATGATCGTCCTGCATTGAGCGTACCAAAACTCACCATTAGAGCGGGCGAACGCATTGCCATTTTAGGACCCATCGGTTCAGGCAAATCAACATTGCTAAAATTGTTATCAGGACTGTATGCACCAACTTCAGGGCATATCTTGCTTGATGGCTTAGATATCCAGCAAATTAGTCGTGAGTCGATGAGCGAGCAGGTGGGGTATTTGCAACAAGATCATCGTCTGTTTCAAGGGACACTGCGTGAAAACTTATTGATCGGGATGTCCGCTCCCAACGACGATGTGCTACAAAATGTATTGCAACGCACAGGTCTTATCAACTTGGTCGCAAATCATTCCAGTGGACTGGATTTGCCCATCTCCGAAGGCGGTAAAGGATTGTCTGGTGGTCAAAAGCAGCTGGTGGCGTTTACTCGCCTATTATTGACCAAGCCTAATGTTATGCTCATCGATGAGCCAACCGCCTCGATGGACAACCGTCAAGAACAACGGTGTCTTCAGGTGCTAAGACAGGAGTTGCAAGCGGGTCAAACCCTCATCGTAGCAACCCACAAAACCGCTTTGCTGGATATAGTAGATCGCTTGATTATTATGGATAATGGTCAAATTGTCATGGATGGTGCCAAAGAGGCGGTACTCGCTCAGCTGATGAAAAACGAGCAGACAAAAAGGCAGGGGCAAGCCTCGCAAGTTGGCAGTAAACCTCAGCCAAAATCGCTATCGCATCAAGAACAGGCAAGAAGATCTGCTCAACATCAAAATGGGTCACCACAGTCGCCAAACAAGCCGAGTGTGAGTCCCGCAACCTCGCCTTCTAACAATGTGAAGTCTGTTGCGGTTAACAAAGTGCAAATCGTGCCACCGAACCAACAATCAGAGCAGCAATCAAAGCAACAATCAGATCAGCAAGCCACTCAAAAAATCAATCAACAAGCGGTAAAGTCTTCTAATGAAAAGCAAGGCATCAAAATTGAGCCGCAAGCTGCGAAAGGTGCTCCGCCTGCTCGTTCAACTCAAATAGAGACAGATGCACCCACTGACTTAACAGGTAGCGAACAAATATCCAAATCAACTTCGTCGCCTATTGAGATTAAACCGCAAGGCTCGCAAAACAACTAATTGCCGAAAAACTCGAGAGAATATGTATGTCTGATTACCAGTACACCCCGACAAAGCCCAAAGTCGGGCGGGCAAGGATGACCATTTGGATAGCGTTATTTGGCATTATTACGCTATTGATATGGGCATATTTTGCCAAAATCGACCAAGTGACAAAAGCAAAGGCAACCGTCATAGCGAGTGCCAGAACACAGGAAGTTCAAGCCTCCGAAGGAGGGATTTTAACCGAGTTGTTGGTTGGTGAAGGCGACGAGGTAAAAAAAGGTCAACGGCGGGTGTATTTAGAAGAAGAGCGAGCAAACGCAGCGTTGGAGATTTCGTCTGTTAAGGTGGCAGCAATAAAAGCCAAAATGCCGCGTTTGAATGCTGAAGTGTTTGATAAGCCACTGACCTTTGAGGAAGAAGTAAAAAAATATCCTGAATATGTCAATAACCAAACCGAGCTGTATAACCGTCGTCGTATGGCAATCAATGAGGATGTGGCATCGCTTGAAAACATGTTGGTTCTTGCCAACCAAGAATTGGCAATGAATGAGCCTTTGTTGGAATATGGTGATGTCAGTAAAGCCGACGTGATTAAATTGCGTCGTCAAGTGGCGGATATTGAAGCCCAAATCAACAACAAGCGTAATAAATACTTTGAAGAAGCCCAAGCTGAGATGACCAAAGCTCAAGAGGAGCTGGACACCGAGCTTGAGGAGTTGCGAGATCGCTCGCAAGTGCTGGAAGAAAAACGATTGTTGTCGCCAGCTGAAGGCAAGGTTAATAACATTAATGTCACAACGGTTGGCGGCGTGGTCAAACCTGGTGAAGTCATTATGGAGTTATTGCCGACCAGTAGTGACCTGGTGGTAGAGGCAAAAGTGAGCCCTGCCGACATTGCCTATGTGAAAGAAGGGCAAGCCGCTTCGGTCAAGCTCGACGCTTATGACTTCTCAATTTTTGGGGCAATGAGTGGTACGGTGACGTACATCAGCCCAGACACATTGATCGAAGAGACACCAAACGGGGAAGAGCCTTATTACCGAGTTTTAGTTCAGATTGGGAAAGCAGAATTTGCAGGGCGGGGTGATGAAATCGTTATCAAACCAGGTATGACGGCTAGTGTGGACATTAAAGCCATGGAACGTTCGGTGCTGTCTTATTTGACCAAACCCATTACTAAAACTTTATCAGAAGGACTGGGTGAGCGTTAATTTTATATGGATTCGACCGCATTAGTTGCTTGACAAGCGATGGTATATCTATATAATACGTTTCCACTTAACGCAGTTAAGATTTTGAAAATCTGATTTTTATATTGATATTTTTAAATCTGAAGAAGATGTTAAGTTTTTGGAGAATCCTCTTTAAGGGATTTTTTCCTTGCGTAGCTAAAAACGTTCTATGAATGTTTTCTTAACGCTTAAAAGCCCCGC
>JAAXIL010000095.1 GCA_012270355.1 Psychrobacter sp. | reverse complement strand
ACAAGTTGCATCTCAATGTGTGCGATCTGCATCCCGAGCTGTTCTGCGGCGACTTGGCTTAACACGGTGTATGACCCTGTGCCAATGTCAGTCATGTCGGTTTCGATGACCGCTTTGATGCCGAGGCGTTTGCTGTCGTCCAGTTGTAGCGTTGCTCGTGCCTCCGACGGCTTGAGCTGGTTACCCCGTGCCGAGGCGGACATGCCTGTACCAATCCACCAATCGCCCTCAAGCTGACTGGCAGGTTCGGCATGATGACATTTTTTCCAGCCAAATTCGTCTGCTCCCCGCTCCATGCACGCAACCAGTTTGCGACTCGAAAACGGAATGTCTTGCTCGGGGTCTTTTTTGGGTTCGTTTCGGCGGCGAAATTCGATGGGGTCTAGCCCTACTTTTTCTGCCATTTCATCTACCGCACATTCTAACGCAATCAACCCCCCCGCTTCACCCGGAGCACGCATTGAGCCTGACAAGGTGAGGTTCACGTCGAGCTTCTCATAATGTACCCGTCGATTTTCACCAGCGTAAAGATAATGCGTGGACAGTGCTGTTGGTTCAAAAAATTGCTCTTCGGGTAGGTTGGTCGATACGGTTTCGTGAATGATGCTATTTAAGTTACCCACTTCATCACAGCCTAACGCCACCCGCTGACGGGTGTCCGAGCGTCGTACGGTTGCTGCCATGACTTGCGGACGGGTCATCACCACCAATACGGGACGGTTTAATTGCTGACTGGCGATGGCAGCGGCAATGGATTCGGGGGCGATGCCCAATTTGCTACCAAATCCACCGCCGATATATTTGCCAATCAATTGTACCTTGTCGGCATCCATGTCCAATGCATCCGCTACCTGTTTTTTACCAAAGGCAAGCATCTGGTTGGACGTGTGCAACACCAGCTTATCATCTTCCCAATGAGCAAGGGTCGCATGCGGTTCCATGGCTGCCGAGTTTTGTCCTGGCGTGGTATAGACGTTGTCCACGGCAAACGCTGACGACGACAATGCCCTGTCAGGGTCGCCCTGTTCACTATTTTTATCCAAACCACTGCTAATGTCATGCGTTTTATCGAGGTTATCCTCTCTGCTGAGTACCGCATTTTTGCTGTCGTCTTTGTAGGTGACTTTCAGAGCATTTGCCGCCTCTATCGCCGCCTCAAAGGTTTCTGCCACCACCAACGCAATGGGCTGACCATGATACGCCACCTCATGCACGCCTTGCGTTGGGGCTTTCATTTTACCACCCTGTTGCGGATTGCGAATAAAGTGCTTAGGGTCGCTGACCACTTGAATAAACCCAGGAATCGACACCAACGCATCCTCATCCATGCTTTGCACTTGCCCTTTGGCGATGGTTGCAGTCACCAATACGCCATAGGCTTGATTGGGCAAATCGGGCAGCTCTTTTGTTAAATCAAACTCCGCCGCATACGGGGCTTGACCGCTTACCTTTAAAGCTCCCTCCACTCGGGAAATGGGCTTGCCCACCATTTGGCTGGGCGTTTTGTCAAACAAGGTTTCCACCGCATCGTTCATCATGTGGCGTTTGGTTGGATAATTGGGTAAAAGTGCCACGATTATGCTCCTGTCTGTGATGATGGTTTTGATGCTGATCGATGTGAGGAAGGTTGAGTTATCGCCCGCTCTATCACTTGTTGCAACAAGCGTTCAGTCAAGGGGATTTTAAAATCATTTTTTCCGTACCCTTTGGCATCTGCCAATAACAGATTGCTGGCTTTGACAACGGCTAAGGTGTCGCCTTTGGTGCCAATGAGTGCCTCTTCTACGGCTGTATTTCGCCAAGGCATTGTGCCAATGCCACCAAATGCCAAGCGTGCGGTTTGAATCACGCCTGCCTCGTCCACGTCGATAATGGCAGCACAAGACACCAACGCAAACGCATATGATGCTCGGTCTCGCACTTTGTCATAGGTGTGCGTGCCAGCAACAGGGGGCGGTAAAATCACATGAGTAATCAGCTCGCCTGCTTCCAATACGGTCTCAACATGGGGCGTGTCTTTGGGCAAACTATATAACTCATCTAAGGTGAGCGTGCGGGTGGTGCCATCGGTTTTGTGCGTGGCAACCTTTACCCCTAAGGCTTGCATCGCCACCGCCATATCTGAGGGGTGTTGGGCGATACAAGCGTCGCTCGTGCCTAATATGGCGAGCAGACGGTTTTCGCCGTTTATGGCAGGACAGCCCGTGCCTGGCTCACGCTTGTTGCAAGGGGCATCGGTCTGATAGAAATAATAGCACCGTGTGCGTTGTAGCAGATTGCCCCCCGTCGAGGCTTTGTTACGCAGTTGCCCCGACGCACCGGCAAGCAACGCCCGAGATAATACAGGGTAATTAGCAACGATGTCGGGATGAGCTGCCAACTCGCTGTTGGTCACCAATGTGCCAATTTTCAAACCACCGTCTGTCGTGGGTTCAATTTGTTTGAGCTCAAGCGGATTGATGTCCACCAGCGTTTCGGGTGTTTCAATCTCAAGTTTCATTAAGTCCAGCAGGTTTGTACCGCCCGCAATAAAGGTAGCGGTGTCTGCGGTGGCAGGTTCGCAAGCCGACGTGATATCAGTGGCTTTTATATAGTCAAATCCTTTCATGCCATGTCCCCCTGTGTTTGATTGTCGTTGCCAAAATTAGCCACCAACTCATAAATGCTTTGATCTTCGGCTAAATCAGTCTCGGTCGGCGGGGGTGACCAAATGCCTGTGATTTGATTTTGTAAAGCAACGTTATCTGATGATGCGGATAACGCTTGGTCTTTTGGAAATTCTTCCGCCAACACCTCGCTAATGGCATTGATGATGTTGGGATAAGCTGAACAACGGCACAAATTACCAC
>JAAXIL010000209.1:804-2858 GCA_012270355.1 Psychrobacter sp. | reverse complement strand
CTGCCGTTTGCTGCTGCTTTGACGGGGTAGTGTGGGTAGTCGAGTAGGGCAGCTAAGGCTCGCACGATGAGTGCGGCAGGTTCTTCGATGTCGGTCAGCTCGTCCACTTTGCCGAGGTTGACGGCAGACAACGTGCAAAGGGCGATTTCGCCGTCTTCATCGTTGATGTTGTCGAGCGGTTTGGTGGGCAGGGCGATTTCCATGCACAAGTTGGACTGACGGACGGGGGCAACGCTGGGGTCAAAGGGGCTGTGCGTGTTGCAGTGATCCACGTTTTGCACATAAATCCGCCCTGTGCTAGCACGCTCTTGCATCATGAGGCTAAATAAGTCGCTGGCAGGGACGCTACGTTTACGAATGCTGTCGTCGGCTTCGTATTGGGTATAAAGCCGTTCGAATTTCTCTTGGTCGGCAAAAAATGCTTCGTATAGCCCAGGCACGTCCGAGGGGGAAAGTAAGGTGAGGTCTTGCCCTTTGATGATGCGACTGTAGAGGGTTATAATGAGTTGCACGCCATAATCCATCTGACGCACTCGGTTGTCTTCCACGCCTCGGTTGTTTTTAAGAACCAGTAGGCTTTCGACTTCGAGATGCCAAAGCGGATAAAACAAAGTTGCCGCACCGCCACGCACGCCGCCTTGTGAGCAACATTTAACCGCTGTTTGGAACAGTTTATAGAACGGAATGCAGCCTGTGTGTTTGGCTTCACCGCCTCGGATGGGGCTACCGAGTGCTCGGATATTGCCTGCATTCACGCCAATCCCTGCCCGCTGCGACACGTAACGCACGATGGCACTGGTGGTGGCGTTGATGGAATCGAGGCTGTCGCCACATTCAATCAACACGCACGAGCTAAATTGGCGTGAGGGCGTGCGAACGCCAGACATGATGGGCGTGGGCAAAGAAATTTTGAACGTCGATGCCGCATCATAAAAGCGTTTGACGAAGTCCATGCGAGTGGCGGCATCGTACTGTTTATCGTAACCTGCAAACAAACACATGCCCACGAGCATGTATAAAAATTGCGGGCTCTCGTAAACGGTTTTGGTCACCCGATCTTGTACCAAATACTTGCCTGCCATCTGCTCGGCGGCGGCGTAGGCAAGGTTCATGTCTCGCCAGTGGTCGATGTGGTCGTTTAATTCGTCAAACTCCGCTCGGCTGTAATCCGCCAAAATGTGAGCATCGTATTTACCCATCTCGGTAAGTTTGCTGACGTGGTCATAAAGATGGGGTGGTTCGAATTCGCCATAAGCGATTTTTCGCAAATGAAAAATGGCAAGGCGAGCGGCTAGGTATTGATAATCGGGCGTGTCTTCACTGATGAGATCGGCGGCGGCTTTGATGATGGTTTCGTGAATGTCACGAGTTTTGATGCCGTCATAAAACTGAATGTGCGATTTAAGTTCGACTTGCGACACCGACACATTGTCCAAACCGTCTGCCGCCCACGCAATGACCTTGTGAATTTTGTCTAGGTCGATTGCCTCTGTGCGTCCGTCTCGTTTGGTAACTTGGATATTGTCGATGTGGGTCATCGGGTCGCTCCGTTAATGGGTGGGTTTAAGGTGTTTACAGGTAGGCAAGCTTAAGTCAGCTTGTATCGAAAACACCATATATAGGGGGTAATAAATTAATAACACACAATATAGCGGAAAATTTTTGAAATAACTATCTTGACAAGGAAAGAATTATGCATAAATAAAGTTGGATTTGGGCTAACTAATTACGACATGCTTGATGCGGTGGGCGATTCTGAAAAGTCAATCGAAATAACTTTTTTATTCATTCATTTTAGCCATAAACAAATCGCCTAAGCCGAGATCATGAACAAGAAAATAAACTTGAATTCCAATAAATACAACCTGAAAATTTATCAACTTATTCGCCTTTAGTTAAATTTTATTCATGTTAATATTGTCACATCTTTTTTGATGATTGAATTTGCGTATAGCATCAATATTTGGCGGTCGGTAATCATTCGTCTTGCGTGCGTTCCAGTGGGTACAGAGGCTTCGACAAATAATTCCCAACCGCCTGCAACCTATTAAATT
>JAAXIL010000209.1:0-794 GCA_012270355.1 Psychrobacter sp. | reverse complement strand
ACAACTTATTCGCCATTAGTTAAATTTTATTCATGTTAGTATAGCCTTATTTAATATGATTCATTTTAAACAAATTACTAGCAGGAAATCCCATGACTCAAGATTTGGCATTTTCTATCAATCGACTACGGTTTGATGAACACTATCAACCCAGCGACACCACACGAACCACGACTAACTTTGCCAATTTGGCAAGGGGTGAGCGTCGGCAGGACAACTTACGTAATGCCCTTAAGATGATGAACAATCGGCTTAATAGCTTGCTGAATTGGGACAATCCTACAGGTGACCGCTATCAGGTGGAAGTGGACATTGTGTCGGCAGGGGTGCATTTAGATAAAGTTCAAACGCAGTCGGATTCAACCGTTGATGCGTTGCCGCTTATCGAAGTGTTGCAATCGACGATTGTCGATACCAAGCTAAATCGCCGAATTGAAGGTATTATCGGCAATAATTTCTCGTCGTATGTACGAGATTATGACTTTAGCGTGGTCTTGCCTGCCCATAATGACAAGCAAGCATCGTTTAGCGTGCCCGAGGACTTTGGCGACTTGCATGCCAAACTGTTTAAAAGTTTTGTGGCATCAAATGCTTATGCCGAGCAATTCAGCAAACCGCCTGTCATTTGCCTCAGCGTGTCTTCTAATAAAACCTATCACCGCACTGCCAATGAGCACCCCGTATTGGGCGTGGAATACGTGCAAAACGAGCATTCCTTAACCGATGATTATTTTCGTAAAATGGGCTTAACTGTTCGCTACTTTTTGCGAAAAGGAAGCGTTCCCCCATTGGCA
>JAAXIL010000151.1 GCA_012270355.1 Psychrobacter sp. | reverse complement strand
CAAATAACAAATTTAAGGTGAGTATTTCAATTTCGAACCCCGTCCGATGGGGCGGTGTTTTCATTTCCCACACTCACCGGATAATCTGTTAAAATTTCGTGCTAAATAGCTGATAGTGCCAATTACCTTTATTTTTAACCTACTTTATAGGCATTTTATGACCGCAGACGCTCAAACCAACTCCGATAACACAGCCAACTCTAACAACCCTTACGCCGAACGTATCAGCAAATTACACGGTACGTTTCCGACCATGCCCGATGTGCCACAGGATAGACCTTGGCGAGCCACTTATGAGCAGTACGGTCTGAGTCCTACCATTGATATGCCAAACGACGACACGTCACTTCTTGATGTGTTCGAACGCAACTTTGCTCGCTATGGCAACAAAGATGCTTATATCTGCATGAATACGTCGATTACCTACAAAGAACTCGACAATTATAGTCGTCAAATCGCCGCTTATTTGCAGTCTTTGGGGCTTAAAAAAGGTGATAAAGTCGCTGCCATGATGCCCAATGTGCTTCAGTATCCCATCGTTGCATTGGGCGTGATTCGGGCGGGCATGATTTTGGTGAACGTCAATCCGCTCTACACCAGCCGAGAGCTCGAGCATCAATTGCACGACAGTGGGGCAAAAGCCATCTTTATCATCGAAAACTTTGCCAAAACCTTGCAAGACGTTGAGGACAAAGGACACATTAAACATACCATTGTGCTCAGCATGGGCGACATGATGGGAATGTTCAAGGGGTTTATGGTCAATACTGTCGTTAGGCACGTCAAAAAAATGGTGCCTAGCTACTCACTGCCAGGTAGTGTGGGCTTTAAGCAAGCATTGAATGCGGTGTCTGCCAGTCAGTATCAAAGACCAGAATTGGACTTGAGCAATGTGGCATTGTTGCAATATACAGGTGGCACGACTGGTGTGGCGAAGGGTGCGATGCTCACGCACGGTAGCTTGGTCGCCAATATGCTTCAAATCAAAGTCTTAATAAGTGCAGCGTTTGAGGACAATCCTCAAAACAATGATGTGATGTTAGTTGCCTTGCCACTATATCACGTGTTCTCATTTATGGTGTGCGGGATGTATTCGATGTATGAAGGTTTTGCCGGACTGCTCATTCCAAACCCACGTGACCTCGACGATTTGGTGAAACAAATTGGTAAATACAAGCCAGCGTTTATTCCGTCGGTCAATACGTTATTCAATGGACTGGTGCATCACCCTGAGTTTGCGTCGCTTGACTTCTCTCGCCTAAAAGCCTCTATTGGCGGTGGCATGTCAGTACTGCCTAGTGTGGCAAAAGCTTGGCACGAAGCGACGGGATTGCCGATTGTCGAAGGTTACGGCTTATCGGAAACCTCGCCTGTGGTGACGTTTAACCCAATGACCATTAGCGAGTTTACGGGCAAAATTGGCCTGCCTGCTCCAAATAAAGATGTGATTTTGATTGATGATGACGGTAATTTCATGCCCATCGTGGAGAGGGGCGATATTTTCGTGAAAGGCCCACAGGTCATGGTTGGTTACCAAAACCGTCCCAAAGAGACGCAAGATACCTTTACCGAAGATGGCTATTTCAAAACAGGTGACGTAGGCATCATGGATGAAAAAGGGTTCGTCAAAATTGTGGATCGCAAAAAAGACATGATTTTGGTGTCAGGCTTTAATGTGTATCCAAACGAAATCGAAGAGGCGATGACTGAGCATCCTAACGTGCTTGAATGTGCGGCGATTGGTGTGCCAAGCGAAGAGCGTGGCGAAGAGCCAAAAATTTATGTGGTCAAAAAAGGTGAAGTCACTGAACAAGAGTTGCTCGACTTTGGTAAAAAGCAATTGACAGGGTATAAGCGTCCTCGCCAAGTTAAATTTGTCGATGAATTACCCAAATCAAACGTGGGTAAAATCTTGCGGAAAGAAGTGCGTAAAATGGAGGGGTTGGAATAATGACTGACTTAAGAGCAGATAGCAGAACCCCACCCCAACTTCGCCCCGTTACTTTTGAGCGAAATCATCCCAAACATCCGGACGCGTCGGTGCAGGGAAGCTTAGGCGCTACCAAGGTGTTATGCACTGCCAGTGTGGAAGCAGGCGTACCCCGTTGGCTAAAAGGGCAGGGCAAAGGGTGGATTACCGCCGAATATGGTATGTTGCCTCGTGCCACCAATACTCGCAATCAACGAGAAGCTGCCCGAGGCAAACAGTCTGGACGCACTCAAGAAATCCAGCGTCTGATTGGACGAAGCCTGCGAGCGATGGTAGACATGAGTAAGCTCAGTGAGAACACCATTTACGTCGATTGCGACGTGATTCAAGCTGATGGCGGTACTCGCACGGCTAGCATCACAGGCGGAGCAATTGCTCTGGTTGATGCCATTGAGTCGATGCAAAAAGTGGAAGGTAAAAAACAGCTCAAAACTGACCCGTTATTAGGGTTGGTGGCGGCAGTGTCACTCGGCATTAAAGACGGTGAAGTATTACTTGACCTAAACTATGCTGAGGATTCTACCTGTGACACAGATCTGAATGTGGTGATGACGCAAAAAGGTGAATTTATTGAAATTCAAGGCACAGCGGAAGAAAAACCGTTCACCAGACAACAAGCGGACAAAATGCTCGAAGTGGCAGAAAATGGCATCAGCGAATTGGTGAAACTGCAACAAGAAGCGTTAGGTTGGTAGATGCTAAAAGTCACCGACAATGGCTTGACCATTACCCTTGTAGGCGATTCGGCTCGTTCGGGTGTTTGGCAGGGCGGATTATTTTGGTTTGCATCTGCCCTTATGATTGGGGCGGTGGCGGTCTTGATGGCAATGAGCATTCTTCCTGAGCGAGTGTCCATTGGCTTGCTAGGTTTGTTGG
>JAAXIL010000093.1:528-14599 GCA_012270355.1 Psychrobacter sp. | reverse complement strand
AAAACCCTGCGACGAGTAGCGTAATGGCCCCCACTGCCCCAACCCACTACAGCAAGATGCCTGGGGTCAATACAAACAGGGGATGCAAGCGAGCAATCAGATAGACGCCCGCTGTCACCATCGTTGCCGCATGAATGAGAGCGGACACAGGTGTCGGACCTGCCATCGCATCAGCAAGCCAAGTATGCAAAGGGATTTGAGCCGACTTACCCATCGCCCCACCAACCAGCATCATCGTGGCAAGTTTCAAAGTCGGGTCATTTTCACTAAAGACTTGCGGGGCAGTTTGAATAATGGTTTGTATATCAAGCGTGCCAAATTCTCGAAACAATAAAAACAAACCAAAGGCTAAGAACACATCACCGACCCGAGTGACGGTAAAGGCTTTAATTGCCGCCCGTCCATTGGCTCGATTATCGTAATAATAGCCAATCAACAAATATGAGCAGATGCCCACCCCTTCCCAGCCCAAATACATGAGCAATAGATTGTCGCTTAGCACCAATAACAACATGCTGGCAACGAACAAATTCATATAGCTAAAAAAGCGGGCAAACGTGGCATCGCCCTTCATGTACCATGACGCAAACAAATGAATGAGAAAACCGACCCCAGTAATCACACCAAGCATGGTGAGAGCCAAGCCATCAAAACTTAAGCCAAACGCTGGCGAAAAATCACCAATTTGCATCCAAGTCCATAAAGGCACATTGATGACCGTACTCGGCTCATGTGTGGTGAGATAGCTTACTGAGGCAATCAACGCACAAAGGGCAGACAGCCCCATGCTACCCACACCAAGGTATTTGGCCGCCTCTTCATTCAGTCTGCCTCGTCCAAATGCCAATATCAAGGCACTTAAAGCAGGGAAGATAAAGGTCAATGCTAAAAAACTCATGTGCTATCCCTTCATCTCGTTGGCGGTATCGACATCCAAATGACCCCGCCGATGATAAAATTGTAATAAAATCGCCAATCCAATCGCCGCTTCCGCCGCTGCCAAGGTCAAAATTAAAATAAACATCACTTGCCCATCAGCATTGACCCAACGCCTGCCTGCCACCACAAACGCCAATGCCGCGGCACTCATCATAATCTCGAGGCTCATCAGCATAAATAAAAAATTACGCCGCACCATCACGCCGCATAAACCAATGGCAAATATAATCCCTGCCAAAATTAGCCCATGTGTCATCGGCACGCCTAAATTAGGGGCATCATCAACAATAACCAAACTTTCTTGATTGGCTACCATTTCATGGGTTTGCACAGCATTTAAATCAGTCAAATTTACCTTAGCCATCATATTGCCCCTTAGCGTTGCGAGTGGTTTGGGATGATGACTTTTTGTATAAATGGGGGTTAACCGATTGATAGGTATAGGGTTTGGCATATTCTACGGCATCGGTTGCATCGGCATTGTCATACTCGGCAATGCTTCCTGCCTCGTCAAGTAAGATCTGACGGCGTTGACTATTATGGCTTAAGTTTTCATCATCCAAGGCTTTTTTACCGAGATGATAGGCTGCCACCAATGCCGCCAGTAGCAACATCGCTGCCACTTCAACAAGCAACACATATTGCGTAAACAATGCTGTTCCCACCGCTTTGGCAGAAACCGTTTGGGTGCCAGCCAAAGCCGTCGTCGTGACGACAGCGGAAGCATGATCAACGGTATCATGCTGACCGAATACACCACCTTGCAACATGGCAAACAATACCACGCCAATGATTAAAGTTAACCCTCCAGGAACTGCCCAAACATCGCCAGCAAGCCAACGACTTTCTCGAGCGTCCGTGGTGATGCCCAAATTAAGCATCATAATCACAAACACAAACAGCACCAAAATCGCACCTGCATAGACGATGACTTGCAATGCTCCTGCAAAGGGGGCACCTAAAATAAAAAAGATGCCTGCCAAAGCGAGCAACGATACGATCATCGATAAAATCGCATGCACAGGATTGGCAAGCATAATTACCCGAAGACTGGCAAATATTGCCACAAAACCCAAGGCATAAAATCCAACCAAACTGGTATTTGCTAACAAATCGGTCATGGCAACAAACTCCGTAAATCAACGGGTTCCGCTTCGTTTTCCGCCGCCCCTTTAGGTTTGTCAGCAATCGCCATGCCCGACACCCGATAATAATTATAATCGGGATATTTGCCTGGTCCAGAAATCAATAAATGCTCTTTGTCATATACTAGATTCTGTCGCACATATTCGCCCAGTTCAAAGTCGGGTGTCAATTGAATGGCAGTCGTCGGGCAGGCTTCTTCACACATGCCAAAAAATATAAAGCGGCTAAAATTGATGAGGATGAACTCTGGATACCAACGCCCGTCCTCTCGCTCTGCTTTTTGTAGCGAGATGCACCCCACAGGGCACGCCACCGCACACAGGTTGCAAGCTACACAGCGTTCATCTCCGTCAGGGTCACGCGTCAACACGATACGCCCTCGAAAACGGGGCGGCACAGGGACAGGCTCTTCGGGATACAAAATGGTATCCCGAGGACGGATAGCATGGCTATTGACCATCCACATGGAACGGATGATGGTAAACATGCCCACCACCGTATTTTTTAAGGTTGTTAGTACTGCTTTTAACATCGTACTTTCTCAATATACTGACTTAAATCAAAATCACCCAAGCTGTGACTAATAGGTTAATCAAGGTGACCGGCAAGCATACCTTCCAACCGAAGTTCATCACTTGGTCATAGCGAGGACGCATGAGCGACCCTCGCGCCAGTACAAACATCGTCATAAAAAACAAGGTTTTGATAATAAACCAAAATGCTGGGGGCAAAAATGAAAAACCGAGGTCAATCGGGGCAGACCAACCACCAAAAAACAAACACGTCATCAATGCAGAAATCAACACAACATTGACATACTCGCCAATAAAGAACATGCCGAACTTCATGCCCGAATATTCAACGTGATATCCTTCTGCCAGCTCCTGCTCGGCTTCGGGTTGGTCAAATGGGTGTCTGTGCGTGACTGCCACCCCTGCCACCACAAAGGTTAGAAAGCCCAAAATTTGCGGAAAGAAATTCCAATGCCAAAATCCACCAACTTGCGACTCAACAATTTCACGCAAATTAAATGAGCCAGTCATGGCAACCACGCCCATTAATGACAAGCCCAAAAACACTTCATAGCTGATGGTTTGAGCTGCCGAGCGTAACCCGCCAAGCAACGAGTATTTATTGGCGGATGCCCAACCACCAAACATCACCGCATAAACCGCCATGCCCGCCATCGCAAAGAAAAACAAAATGCCAATGTTCCAATCCGCCACGCCAAGCGTTGGTGAAATCGGAATAATGGCAAACGACGCCAATGCTGTGAACATGGCAATCGCAGGGGCAAGGACAAACATAAATTTATCGGTAAACTTAGGCGTCCAATCTTCCTTAAAGAAGATTTTGAGCATATCCGCCACAAGTTGCAAAGAGCCAAACGGACCCACTCGATTTGGACCATAGCGGTCTTGCCACAGAGCGAGCATCCGGCGCTCATAAATAATCATGAGGGCAGCGGTTATCACCACTGCCAAAAATATCACAATGGATTGGGTGACCAAAAACAGGATTGACCACGTCTCATAACTCATGCTGGCTTGCAAAAAAGCAGGCACGTCGGGAATGATGCGAGTAATTTGCATTTATGCCCCCGTCTGCTGAACTGAATTAGAATCTAACCCACCAGTAGTAGGGATTTGATTAGGAGCTTGTGTCAAATCGCCAAGTGACTCTTCAACCAGCCTTGCCGGCGGATCAATTTTTGTCACCGCTGTTGGCATATTTGGATGAATAATCGGAACTTGTCCAACGGGATAGCCAATACATCCTTCTGCTAAATGCTCAACCAATTTGACTGGCAACTCAATCCGCAAGCCATCAATGCTAATGGCAAGCCAATCTTTGCCACTCAGTTGCCACCGCTCTGCATCATCAACGCTCACATAAAATGCGGGTTCGGGTAACTGGCTTTCAACAACAGGACTTCGACTACCCATCGGGGATTTGGCAAACATATCATAAATCGGAATCAGTTTTGCCCGCCCTTCAAATAAACTGCTTTTTGGCATGACGGTTTGCGAGGGTGCGGTATATTCTTTTTTTGGCAACCGTTGTTCCGCTTCCAACGCATCAAACAAACGTATGCCCGGGTCACCGTGTTTGAGGTGTCCGCCCACATGATCTTGATATTTGTTCCACGCTTGCGGAGAGTTCCACCCTGCCGACCACGCAAACGGAATCATTGAGCTGGGCGTTTTTTCGCCTTGATAACCTTCCATAGAAAAGGTCAGCGAGGTGTCCCTATCTTTAGGTTGCATGGGTTCATGCACCGATAGCGGGGCTCGCATGGCAGTGCGTCCCGAATATCGACGAGGTTCACGGGCGACTTTTAAGCCCGTAATGCGAAAATCAGCTGTCGGAGCAACGTCTTTAATCAGGGCTAAGTTGGGATGCGTACGAATCAATTCGTTAATGACATCATCAAGCTGAGTCCACGCCGTTGGCAGACCCTCTATGCTGGTCTGCAAGGCATGAAGCCATCGCCAACCTTCGACAATATCGCTATTGGGGTGGTAATAACGGGGGTCATACACTTGGAAAAAGCGTTGAGCCCGCCCCTCAGCCGATACCAACGTGCCATCGGCTTCAGCAAAGCTGGCAGACGGTAACACCAATCCTACATATTCATGCCAATGTAAGAATTGATGATCTAAGGCAATTACCTTTTTGTCATTGAGCAAGTTTGCTAATTTTTCGACGCTAATCGCATCGGTTAGTTGATTCTCCGCAACAATAACTGTCTGCACTTGTTCAAAGTCATGAGCAAGCAACTCCTCAAGCGGTTTTCCCCCCAGCAAACACACACCAATGCTATTGGCATCGGGCACGCATAGATAGATGCTGGCTTGCGATTGATATTGCTCATTGACCTGCCGTTGCTCTAATTGCTCGCCTGTGGCAGGGTCACGCACGTCGTCTTGCTTTTCATCGCCCGCTTGCTTTTTCGGTTTGGCACTTAAGTCTTCATCTTCTTGCGGTTGATACGAGGCTTGCTCCGCTTGGAGTCGAGAAATACGATCATTGTGAGCCGTAACCCGCTCTTGCTCAGCAGTTTGAATGGCTTGGCGTTTGTCGCTCAATGCATGGACAATTTGAGCAGACGCTTCGATAATGGGCTGATGGAACAAACTGGTACCCGACACCACTAAGGGTTGATTGGCTTGCAACAAATCAATAGCGATTTGCTGAGCAAGCTGATTCATCTGGCTTTGCTCATGGTCTTGACCTTCATGTTCATCAGAAGTGTCATTTTTATCGTCGTCATGTCCGTCGCCATGCTCGCTGTTTGACGCTTCTGACGCTTTAAAAGCATCAACCGATAAATTTTGCACATCTTGGGATGCATCCACACTGGCAATTGCTTTGGCAACTGCAAATCCTAGCGTGGCAATGTCCTCGGGCGTGGCAATACAACTGATTTTGCTGATGTCATCAAGCTTGGTTTGTACACTGTCAATCACATATACCGGGCTGAGTTCATTCTGTCCAATACGTTTGACAGGTTCGGCAAGCCAGTCTTGTGTCTTTAAGGCTTCTGCCATTTTGAGGGCTTTATTCTTTGCTGACTGTCTGACTGCCAACGCCACACGTGAGCTGGTTTGGGTAATGTCTTCTCCGAGTACCAACACCGCATCATGACTTTCGATTTCTTTTAGCGAAGCATTGTGAATGCCGTCTGTTTTCAAAATGTCGATACAGGTTTCAACTAACGATTGCTGATGCTGATTGAGCCCTGTTGAAAAGTTGTCAAAGCCGACCAGTTTTTTTAAGGCAAAATTGGTTTCCAAGCTGGCACGAGGTGAGCCAATGCCAATCACTTTTTTGTCTTTTAGACGTTTTACTGCTTCATCTAACGCATAATCCAAACTGATTTTGACCGTTTTGCCATTGATGCGTTCGAGCGGATTGGTCGGACGGTCATCACGGTTGACATAACCATAGCTAAAGCGTCCTAATTCTCATTAAAAGTAGCCATTGACTTCACCGATATAACGGTTCTCAATGCGTCTGATTTCGCCATACCGCTCCCACGGAGAAATGTTACAGCCTGCCGAACATCCATGACAAATGCTTGGGGCATATTGCATGTCCCATTTGCGATTGTAGTGGTCAGCGTGGGTTTTATCCGTGAATACACCTGTTGGACAAACTTCAGTGAGGTTGCCCGAAAATTCGCTTTGCAATTGTCCGTCAGCTTCCCGTCCAAAATAAACTCGATTAGCGGAAGCATATACGCCCAAGTCATCACCACCTGCATAATCCTTATAGAATCGAACACAGCGGTAGCAAGCGATACAGCGGTTCATCTCATGCTTGATAAAGGGTCCAAGGTATTGGTTTTGATGGGTGCGTTTGGTGAAACGATAGCGACGCTGATTGTGCCCCGACATATACGTCATGTCTTGCAAATGACAATGCCCCCCTTCGGGACAAGTCGGACAATCATGCGGATGATTGGTCATCAAAAACTCAACCATCGAGGCTCGAAAGGCTTTGGCTTCAGCATCATCCACCGAAATATACATGTCTTGCGTCGGGGCGGTCATGCACGACATGACCAGCCTACCCTTACCTGCCTCTGCATCTTCGGCATTGTTATACTGTTTGACCGCACACTGACGACATGAGCCAACCGACCCCAACGCCGGGTGATAGCAGAAATAAGGCACGTCAATGCCAAGCGACAGACATGCTTCAAGCAGGTTGTCTGCTCCATCAACTTCGACAGATTTGCCATCAATATGAATGACTGCCATGATTGCCTCTTGCTAAATAAGTGAGCTGAGTTTGCCCATTGATCCAAATACTGAAACTATTAACCCTTGACTGCGGTGACGACTTTTTTGATTTCTTTCTCAGCCCACTGCGACGTGGCAATGTCTGCTTCGGTTGGCTCACGCACATCAATTTTACTTTCAAACTCAGTGCGGAAATATTTTAAACTACTCATCAAAGGTTCCATCGCCCCTGGGGCATGGGCACAAAACGTCTTACCCAGCCACAAATTGCGGGTCAACGCCTCGAGTTTTTCAATATCGCCCGTTTGCCCCTCGCCTCTTTCCATGGCATCGAGTAGCTTCACGCCCCAAGGCAAGCCATCTCGGCATGGGGTGCACCATCCACAAGATTCACGCTGGAAAAAGATCTGCAAGTTTTTCTGCAAGGCGACCATGTCTTGCGTGCTGTCCACCACCATAATGAGCCCAGTCCCCATCCGACTGCCGTCACCTTGAATGCTGTCAAAGTCCATGGGGACATCCAAATGGTCAGCGGTCAAAAAGTCGGTCGATGCCCCACCCGGTAGCCATGCTTTTAGAGTTAAACCATCTTGCATGCCCCCCGCAAATTCTTCGATGATTTCTCGAGCAGTATAACCAAACGGCAATTCCCACAATCCCGCATCGTTAACCCGTCCCGAGCACCCAAATATTTTCGTGCCTGGAGTTTCACTGTTGCCTTTCTCTTTCGGCAAATCGGTGTACCAGTCCACTCCATTTACCATAATGGCGGGCATATTGCTAAGGGTTTCGACATTATTGACGACCGTCGGTCTGCCCCATGCTCCCGAGATTTGCGGAAATGGCGGTTTGGTGCGAGGATTAGCACGGCGACCTTCTAAGCAGTTGATGAGTGCGGTTTCTTCTCCGCAAATATATCGTCGTGCCCCAGTGTGATCAGGCAGATTATAACTTAACTCGCTGGCTAAAATCTTTTGGCCGAGCAGATGATTTGGAAGTCTTTCTTCACTTGCTTGTTGAAGCCGCTCTGCCGCTAAAATGTATTCACCACGGATAAAGATATAACCATCCGTCGCTCCAATCGCATGGGCAGTAATAAGCATGCCTTCAATCAACTGAAACGGCAACCGTTCCATCAGTAAACGGTCTTTGAATGTGCCTGGCTCCATCTCGTCTGCATTACAAATCAAGTAGCGTGGCAAGCCATCAGGGGGTGACATAAACGACCACTTTAAACCTGCATTAAACCCTGCTCCGCCCCGCCCTCGCACGTTAGCTGCCTTGATGCTGTTTTCTACTTCTTTAGGGGCTTGTTCTAACGCTTTTTTTAATCCCTCAAAGCCTTGCAAACTTTGATAAGTCGCCAAGTCTAGTACGGCATCATGATGTGCCAATCGCCAAGTAAGGGGCTTTGTTTCATTGGTGGCAGTGGCTTTATCACCATAAATCGGGATGCGTTGCTCATTAAGTTGACTGGGGGCTAGACCCGATTGCCGACGGGCAATTTGTTCGGCTACGCTTAGATGAGTTGATATCTGTTCAGCCGAAGTTGAATCCATAGCTTCTTGATTATTTTCGATTTTATTGGTTTCGATAATCACTTGCTTATCAACCTGTGGATTACTGCCACTCATATTGTCACTCATGCGACTGCCCCTTCATCAAGCTCACCCGCATAGTATGCCAAGAGTTCTGGTACTTCTTCAGGCAAGACAGGTCCATAGGTGTCCTCACCAATCAGCACCGCAGGACCTTTGTCGCAATTACCTAAACAACAAATCGGCAATAAGGTAAATTTGCCATCTAGCGTGGTCTGTCCAAATTCAATGCCTAGGTTGTCTTTAAAAGATTGGGCTAATTGCTCATAACCCGTCAAATAGCATGCCACTGAATCACAAATCAAAATGACATGTTCACCCACAGGCGAGCGATAAATGCGATTAAAAAATGTCGCCACGCCCTCGACATCACTAATGGCAATGTCCAACATATTCGCTACCGCAGCCACTTGAGCGTCATCCACCCAGCCATTGCGTTTTTGCACCAGCTTCAACGCATCCAAGACAGCTGCACGAGCTTGCGGATAGTGATGAATATATTCAGTGATGCCTGCCATTTCATCTTGGGTCAAGATGCTAGCGACATTCACAGTTGGGGCTTTATCGGTCAATATTTTCATAATTATCGATCACAATCCGCCATGACAATATCAATGGATGCCAAATAAATAATCGCATCTGACACCAGCGAGCCGTTAATCACCGACGGCATTTGTTGTAAATGAGCAAACGTCGGGGTACGAATGCGAGTTCGGTAGCTCATCGTCGATTTATCCGACGTAATATAATAACTGTTGATGCCTTTGGTCGCTTCCACCATCATGGACGCTTCGCCTGCTGGCATGACAGGTCCCCATGATACCGATAAAAAGTGGTTAATCAAGGTTTCGATATCATGCAAAGTGCGGTCTTTGGGCGGTGGCACCGCAAGTGGATGGTCTGCTTTATATGGTCCTGACGGCATATTGTCCAAACATTGACGTATGATGCGAAGCGATTGACGCATTTCCTCAATTTTGACCATACAGCGATCATAGGCATCACCATTATAAAAAACAGGGACTTCGAATTCAAAGTTCTCATATCCCATGTACGGGCGGGCTTTACGCAAGTCAAAATCCACACCCGTTGCTCGTAATCCTGCCCCAGTCACGCCCCAAGCCAATGCCTGTTTGGCATCGTACTGAGCGACGTTTTGCGTCCGTCCTTTAAGCACCGAGTTCTGCATCGCCGCCTTGACGTATTCATCCAGTCGCTTAGGCATCCAATCTAAAAACTCTTTGACCAAGCGTTGCCAGCCACGTGGCAAATCTGCTGCCGTGCCACCAATACGGAACCAAGCTGGGTGCATCCGATAGCCTGTCACTGCTTCAATCACATCATAAGCTTTTTGGCGGTCGGTAAACATATAAAATACGGGGGTCATCCCACCAGCATCTTGAATGAACGTGCCGAAATACAGCAAATTATTGGTAATGCGGAAAAACTCACTCATCATTACCCGAATGGTCTGAGCCCGTTCAGGCACTGTGATGCCTGCTAATTGCTCTACCGCCATCACATACGGCAACTCATTCATCACCCCGCCAAGATAGTCGATACGGTCCGTGTAAGGAATGTACGAATGCCACGTCTGGCGTTCTGCCATTTTTTCGGCACCCCGATGGTGATAGCCAATATCGGGAATGCAGTCGATCACTTCCTCACCATCGAGCTGAAGCACCAACCGAAACGCCCCATGTGCGGATGGATGGTTGGGTCCGAGGTTTATGAACATAAAGTCATCATCCCGACCTGAGCGTTTCATACCCCATTCTTAAGGCACAAACCGCAAGTTTTCTTGCTCAAATTGTTGTTTGGCAGTATTTAAAAAATAGGGCGTAAACTCAGTGGCTCGGGCATGATATTCTTTGCGAAGCGGATGACCTTCCCAATACTTCGGTAGCAAAATGCGGGTAAGATGCGGATGCCCATCAAACACAATGCCAAACATGTCCCACACTTCCCGTTCATACCAATTGGCATTGGGATAAATTTTGGTCGCAGTGGGCACATTTAAATCATCTTCAAATAACGCCACTTTTAGACGAATGTCAGAATTACGCTCAAGTGACATGAGATGATAAAATACACAGAAATCACGTTCAGGCAAGCCTTCATTAAACGGGTCTTTGTGTTCACGCAAACGCTCGTCCATCGCCGACAAATCAAGCAACATGACATAAGGCTTTGGCACCGTACGTAAATAAAGCACCATATCGAGCAAATCAGCACGACCCACCCATAAAGTCGGGATGCCATCAAACGTGGTTTGCTGGATAAATTTATCCGCAAATTTACGGCGTAACTCACGCAAAATCAACGGTTCAGACTGTGGCTGAATGGTTGGCTTGGAACCAAGCGTTGATTGTTTAGTTTGTTTTGCGTTTTGAACGGCAACAACCATAAAGGGAAAACCTTACAGACAATCTCAATGACGAAATAACTAAATGCTATCGGGACTACGCAAATTTTTGACAGCAATGCGATAGGCTTGTTTGAGGTCAAGGTCAGGCACCATGTGTGGTTGATCCACCCCTTGGTCATTCATATGAATGCCGAGCGGACGACGCTCTTCGGTGATGGACTCTTGCAGTAGCATCAAGGCTTGAATCAATGCTTCAGGGCGTGGCGGACAGCCTGGCACATACACATCAACAGGGATGATTTTATCCACGCCTTGTACCACCGAATAAATGTCATACATACCGCCAGAATTGGCACACGCCCCCATCGAAATCACCCATTTTGGCTCTAGCATTTGCTCATAAAGCCGTTGAATGACGGGTGCCATTTTCATAAAACAGGTGCCTGCGACAATCATCACGTCCGCCTGCCTGGGCGACGCACGTATGACCTCTGCCCCAAATCGGGACAAATCATGCACCGCAGTCAAGGTTGTGGCATATTCCACATAACAACAAGACGTCCCAAAGTTGAATGGCCACAGCGAGTGTTTACGTCCCCAGTTGGCAGTGGCGTGCACCATTTGCTCCAACTTACCCATAAACACATTTTTTTCCACTTCCGCTTTTATGGGATCAGGCACAGTTTGACGCTGATACGCCGTATAAGGGTTGGCGTTATCAAAATTGTCGCCATTTAAAGACGCATTTGCGTCCATGTTGGCTCGGGTTAAGGTGTATTTCATGGATTAACCCTCCTGCTTAACTGAAGCAGTGTGTTTAATGGTATGAGTAGCCGTATTGTTGCCAGAATTGGAAATAGACTTTTGCTTGGTCGGATATGGACTTGCCCCATCTTCGGCAAAGTCGTAAGAGGTGATGACACCCGTTGTGTTGATGTGGTCAATGTTATCAAGGTGACGACGATTGGCTTCAATGTCGTTAGACACGTTAATTTGCCCAGACGATTGGGCAGGTACTTTGCCTGTCGGGTCAGTATGTAACTCTTCAATGCCGTTGAATTTGGTGATACTGGCAAGATTAAAGCCAGCCGGGGCTTCGGTATATCGGGGTTTCTTTTTACGTTTATCACTTGGAGACCAATTCATCGCCCCAAGGCTAAGCTCATAAACCAAGCCGATAAACAAAATGCCAATAAATACCGCCGCCGCCGCAAAGCCAAGCCAACTGACCTCACGCACCGAAACGGCATAGGCATAAAGGAAAAAGGCTTAGAGGTCCAAGATGACATAGATCAGAGCAACCAAATAGAATTTTGCGGACAAGCGGATGCGGGCGTTGCCAGCTCCGACCACGCCCGACTCAAAAACTTCTTCTTTTTGTAATCCACCCGAGCGACCACCCAAAAGACGAGGCACCACCAACATAAATACCACCAAACCAATGGCGGCAAGAATGAATGCGACGGCTGACCAGTTATAGGCAGATGCCATACAATGACCTCACTGGCTGGCACACTTGTCACCATCAAAAAAGAGTATCAATGGCAACAAGGTGTTGGCAGGTGAATAATTAACGGTAAGTATAAATTTGAGGATGTACTATACTGATTTTGACACTAAATTGCCAGTAAACAAATGCAATTTGGTGTCATAAATCGTTAAGGCAGGTTTATTGACTTTTCAACTAAAATTGCTTATAGAAAGGCCTCAGTATGGCACGAGCCATTAATCGTAAAGGTTAGGTTCTTGGCTTAATTCCTAACTAAGTTCTTGGCTAAGTTCTTGGCAACGTTACGCCCGTTTGCCCTTGATACTTACCACCCCTATCTTTATAAGACGTTTCGCAAACGTCGTCAGCATCACTTTGAAAAAAGAGCATTTGTGCTACGCCTTCGCCAGCGTAAATGCGGGCTGGTAGATTGGTGGTATTGCTAAACTCTAAGGTCACATGACCTTCCCATTCAGGCTCGAGTGGTGTCACATTCACGATAATACCACAGCGGGCATAAGTGGATTTGCCAAGGCAAATTGTGAGCACATCTCGGGGGATACGAAAATACTCAACCGTGCGAGCCAACGCAAAGGAATTTGGCGGAATGATGCACTCATCACCTACAATGTCGATGAAGCTGTTGTCATCAAAGTTTTTGGGGTCAACAATGGCAGAATGCACATTGGTGAAGACTTTGAACTCACGGGCACAGCGAACGTCATAGCCATAGCTTGAGGTACCATAGCTCACCAATTTGTCACCCGCCTCATTAAACCGTACCTGACCTGCCTCAAAGGGTTCAATCATGCCATGGTTTTGTGCCATTTGCCGAATCCAGCGGTCTGATTTTATGGACATAGAGGTGCCTTGTTTGCTTTGATAGCTTTACTAGCTATGATAGTGGTAACAATAATGAGGAAGTAAGGCGGGGTATTATAGGGGATAAAAAGGGGAATTTATAGGCAGAGCATCACATCAGTAAAAACATATCAAACTATAAAACATCTCATCTTAAACCAACCACCCCGCCAACACCGCATGCATGCTCGGGGCAGTGAGTGCCAAACCGTAACCAATGCCCGCCCCAATCAGCACATCAGTGGGGTAATGCAAGCCCAGTACCATGCGAGACAAGGCAACCAATGCCATAAATGGAAGCATAATTAGCAACAGAGCAGGAAAATAAGTACCTAGCGTGACCGTAAACAATACTGCTTGCAGGGTATGCCCGGACGGAAAACTAAACACATCAAGCGGACGCTCGCCAAGCACAATCACCTGATGCACCTGATACGGACGCGGACGCACGGTTTTGACCTTGAGTAATTTATAAATCACAAGCCCTGCCCCGCTAATCAGAGTCGTGGTAAGTAACGGAATGAGTGCTTCAGAGCCATAGAGTACCACCGTCTATGTCAGCATCGCATACCAAAACCATCCATCACCCAACCGCCTGATGACCTTAAAAAAACTGGCAATGGCAAAATTAGTCGAATAGCGATTGATATGGATGCACAAATTAGTGTCCCACGTCACAAACTGATTGGCATACACCGCAAGCGTTGGATGCCGATTGCACAGCTCAAAAATCGGGCTGGGCGTGACAGGTGCGAGGTGGTCAATACTTCGGGCGTTTAGTTTGGCTTTGGATAAGTCACTCATGTTTCACCTCGCTTTTATATGTAGTTTTTTTAAGTTGACATCGGATTTTGTGTGGCATTAACGCTTTTAGCGGTAGATGGCTCGGTCTGATGACGTTGAGCATCAGCACCCTGCGAAT
>JAAXIL010000093.1:0-518 GCA_012270355.1 Psychrobacter sp. | reverse complement strand
CGCTCGCTACCTCGCCTTGCTCACTCAGTACCTGCATTTTTGGAAAATTCGCAACCAAATCTACAAAGGCTTGCCCATTGCCAACTTCTGCTAATTCGCCACATTCAGGCGTGACCAACATACCTGCCGACGCATCATCAAACGCAAATACTGGCAAACCGCTTGCCATCGCTTCGACCACCACATTGCCAAAGGTCTCGACTTGACTACCGAACACAAACGCATCGCCACTGGCATAATGCTGTGCCAATTCCTCACCCGACTGAGCCCCTGCAAAAATCACATCCTCTGAACAGTCGCTCGCCAAGCTCTGTAACCGTGAGCGATCAGGACCATCACCGACAATCACCAGTTTGGTCGCTCGATGCAACTGAGTTTGTTGCAACTTCTTAAAGCCCTTGATGACCAAATCCACTCCCTTCTCGGGCGACAACCGACTGACCATCACCAGCACCGTGTGATGCCCATTCGCACCCCAAGTTTGGCGTAATTCGTCCGAGCGTTTGGCAGGGCTAAAC
>JAAXIL010000146.1 GCA_012270355.1 Psychrobacter sp. | reverse complement strand
TTCCCCCTGCTCTGCTTGACCGTATGGAAGTCATTCGCCTGCTGGGTTATACCGAAGACGAAAAGGTCAGCATTGCCGAAAATTATCTGGTGCCAAAAGCCATTAAGCAAAATGGTTTGAAAGATGGCGAGATTGAGATTGTGCCCGAAGCCTTGCACAGCATCGTGCGACGTTATACCCGTGAGGCTGGGGTGCGTAATCTAGAGCGAGAGGTCAACAAAATCTGCCGTAAGGTAGTGCGAGAGTCGGTAGAAACGCATGGCGTGCGACCCAAGAAAAAAGACATCACCCTAACCAAAGTGTCTGATAAAAACTTATCCGACTATTTGGGTGTATATCAGTATGACTATGGGTTAGCCGAAGAAAAACCCGAAGTCGGACGGGTCACGGGCTTGGCGTGGACAAGCGTTGGCGGTGAGCTTCTTGAGATTGAAGCCGTCACCATGCCCGGTAAAGGTGAGTTTGTCTATACAGGGTCATTGGGCGACGTGATGAAAGAATCCATCCGTGCGGCAATGAGTGTGGTGCGTGCTCGTGGCGAGCTCATCGGCGTGGATTATGACACCTTTAAGACCACTGACGTGCACGTGCATATCCCTGAAGGGGCAACGCCCAAAGATGGTCCCTCGGCAGGCATTGCCTTGACGACGGCATTGGTGTCGGCGATGACGGGTATTGCCATTCGCCCTGACATTGCCATGACCGGTGAGGTTACTTTGCGAGGCAATGTTTTACGCATCGGTGGACTCAAAGAAAAGTTGCTTGCGGCTCACCGTGGTGGTATCAAGCACGTCTTGATCCCCGACAGCAACGAGCGAGATTTGGTGGACATTCCCGACCACGTCAAAGAAGGCTTGACCATCCAACCTGTCAAAACCATTGACGAAGTGTTACACGTGGCATTGGTTTCTCAGCCCAAACCCATTAAGCCTGCCAAAGTGCGAGTGGATGCGACAAAATCGGGTAAAGGGTTAAAAAGTTAATCCGATTGTTATTTGATATAAACAAACCGTTTGGCAATCGCTGGGCGGTTTTTTTATGGAGTTTTGTGCTACAGTCTGAATAAATTTCTAAATCAGGATATAGCATTATGCTAAAAGTTAATAACTGGTGCCGTTTGGGCAGTGTGATGGCTTTCGCCATAATTTCTGCAACATCAGCGGTTGCTGAAAACAATGCGACCTTGCCCGTGGATGCTGTGCCACCTATTGATGGAGGCAAGCTGATTAGTATTTTTGATAACATTCCTAAAAAAACCTATCCAGAGCCGTCTATTGAATTGCTCAATCGCTATGACTGGCGGCTCATCGAAACACAGGACAAAGACGGCAGAACGCTACTGAACGAAGTTGTACCATTAAACCTAAATATCCGCCCTAGCATGTTGGTGTTTAACATTGAATGTCAACGCTATGTCATATCCTTCGATGGTGGCAATGCAGGCGATTTCCCCTATTTTTTAAGCTCTGTTGGTGATAAGTCAATCTGCCAAAGCGACATGCCACATCCCTATATTAAACAGGATTTAAACACAACGTTTAACATCGGCTATCGTTATCTACCAGGCAATATTCGTATGGGATTTGCTTGGCTAAATGATGAAGATAAGTCCGTTGTCATGCTTCCCGATATGGCTGATTTGCCACAAGAAGCTCGGCTTGCTATTCATATTAATGACTTCATCTTTCCTGAAAATAGTCATTTAATTTGGCAAGGCACGCTTAAACCAATAGAGTCAACTTCAAGCTCTACAACGCCCATCAGCAAAGACTTGTTAGAGAGCAAACGATGGCGACTAAAACAGTCCAGCGATGCAAATGGGCAACCTATCAAGGCTTTTGGTTATGCCAACATTCCCATATTGGCATCATTTTATACCCGTATGCCCAATGACCCATTAGAAGCCTCCTATTCTATAGCGAGTTTTAGCTCAGAATGTAATGGCATTGGCGGTCCGTATGTTCTTACGCCAGCCAACACATTGCTTATTGGTTCAGGTCCACAAACTATGAGGGGATGTGGTCCTGCTAAAGAGTTGGCAGAAGATACGCTTAGGCAATTGATGCACGATTCAACCAGTCAACTGGAGCTTGAACCATTAGAGACGGGAGAGTATGTCTTAACGCAAAAACCAGCAACGGGTGAAACGTTGATTTGGCATAGCGAGCCAAAGACAAAATAATCATTTGCTAACCAAAATTAACTTGTAAATTTACAGCCTACCCTTATAGTTGCCCTAACCAACTTTCAATTCTTTCATTATAGGAAATTATTATGTTTACCATCCCTGTTTTGGACGTAAAGACCAACGCTTTAGACGCATTACTGGCAGGTGTCGGCTATCGCTTGTCGATGCTGGCAGGCAGTGGCGATGACGAATTTTCAGATTTAATCGCTGACCGTGATGTGACCATACAAATTGGCAGTGAAGCCGATGGCGTGGCTCGCTATTTTGAGTTTAACAACGGCAAATTTAGCCAACACAGTGGCAAAGCGGATGAGCCTGACTTAAGCATCGACTTTCAAGATTCGATGACGGGTGTGAAGTTACTGACTGGCGGGAATGTCGCCTCACTTATGACAGCGATTCAAGACAAAGAAATGAGCATGGAAGGCGACTACAGTTTGCTCATGTGGTTTAATCAGCTCGCCAAACATATCGTGCCGACCATTCCAGAAGAATATAAGCCATACATTCAACAAGCCAAACCCTATGCTTATAAAGCAGGTGAGCTTGGTCGCAAGGCGTTTGGATTTGTGAAGCATAAATTGGGACGTTAAGATTTAGCAAATGCCAAAGCTTGTTGTAAAAAACTAACAAAAAGGCATATCGTTTTGATATGCCTTTTTTTCATCCCTGCATTTTTAT
>JAAXIL010000052.1:9540-14664 GCA_012270355.1 Psychrobacter sp. | reverse complement strand
TGTCGCGTTTGGCTTATTGATTGTTGGGTTACGTTCGTGCTTCGCTAATTAAGACCTACACATCTGAGCAAGCTCAGTAACCGCCCCCTTTACGAAGAAGTGCTTCTCACCTACCTTGAGAAGGTGGGGGAACAAACCTTCTGAATGAATACCAGGGGTTAAGTTCAAATTGTCTATTGAATTCATTTAGAATGCTCCTTCCACTTTTCAAAGGGAAGGTTGGGAAGGGGTTATTGTACGATGCTCACGCACGACGATACAGTGCAAATGAAAGTAGTATCCGCTAGCCCCGATTGTAGCGATATCCTGCTCGGTTGGGCGTGGTGCGGGTGGTAGATTTTGGGGTGATCGCTCGGCTAGATGGAACGCCCCAAACCGTAGCACCCGCCACGCCCAGACGGGCAGATACAAGCGGAAAGCGGTAAATAGCTCCAACTAATTTAACAGCACGCATACTCGCCATCAGCACATAGTGAAATTCGTCATGGTGACACTCGCAGACTTGCGAATATGAGCGGTAAACGATTAAAACAACGATATTTTGATAGGGCAAATGAATGATTTCTTACGCAAACTCGTGGAAAGATGAGTGGTTTTCAAACGTGCGAGGCGATGTGCTGTCGGGGCTGGTGGTGGCTCTGGCGTTGATTCCTGAGGCGATTGCGTTTTCCATCATTGCGGGCGTTGACCCGAAGGTGGGGCTGTATGCGTCTTTTTGTATTGCGGTGGTGATTAGTTTTGTGGGCGGTCGCCCTGCGATGATTTCGGCTGCGACGGGGGCGATGGCTCTGGTGATGGTCGATTTGGTGGCAAATCATGGCTTGCAGTATTTGCTGGCGGCAACGCTGTTGTGCGGGGTCATTCAGATTGTGATGGGCATTTTGAAGCTCGGCAATTTGATGCGGTTTGTGTCTCGTTCGGTGGTGATTGGATTTGTGAATGCCCTTGCCATTTTAATTTTTGCGGCACAGTTGCCTGAGTTAAATCCTGCTACCGAACGGGTGGGCTTGCCTGTGTATCTGATGACGGCAGCGGGTTTGGCGATTATTTATGGTTTTCCGTATTTGCCGAAGATTGGCAAGGTGATTCCGTCGCCACTGGTGTGCATCGTGGGGCTGACGGTGGTGGCGATGGCGATGGGGCTCGACATTCGTAATGTGGGCGATATGGGCGAGTTGCCTGATACGTTGCCGATGGTTTTGTGGCCTGATATTCCGCTCAAGTTAGACACGCTATGGATTATTGCCCCGGATTCGTGGGGGCTGGCTCTGGTGGGCTTGCTGGAATCGATGATGACGGCAACGATTGTCGATGAGTTGACCGATACCACGAGCGATAAAAATCAAGAATGCCGAGGTCAGGGCATTGCGAATACAGTGGCGGGATTTTTTGGGGGCATGGCAGGCTGTGCGATGATTGGTCAGTCGATTATTAATGTTAAATCGGGCGGTCGCACACGGCTATCAACGCTGATTGCAGGTGTGGTACTCTTGATTTTGGTGGTGTTTTTGAGCGATTGGGTGAGCCAAATCCCGATGGCGGCACTGGTGGCTGTGATGATTATGGTGTCGATCGGCACATTTAATTGGGAATCGATTCGGGAATTTAAGACGCACCCGATGTCGTTTAATGTGGTGATGCTGGCGACAGTTATTACTACGGTGTTTACGCACAATTTGGCGTATGGCGTGCTGGTTGGCGTGCTTTTATCGGCATTGTCGTTTGCCAATAAGATTGGGCAATTTTTGAGCGTGACCAGCGAGCTGGACGAGACGACCAATACCCGTTATTACTATGTGTATGGGCAGGTGTTTTTTGCGTCAACCACGCAATTTTTGGATAGTTTTGATGCCAAAGAAGCGTTGGATAAGGTGCACATTGACGTCAGCCATGCCCACTTTTGGGACGTGACGGCAGTGGATACGCTGGATAAATTGGTGATGCGTCTGCGTCGAGAGGGAATTGATGTGCAGGTAGTGGGCTTAAATGAAGCCAGTCGCACGATTATTGACCGCTTTTCGGTGCATGATAGGCGGGATATTGGGTTGTTGGATTGACCCAAAATCCGATAAAATGGCAAAAATTTAGGACGATTGCCCATTTATGAGTTCACTCAAACCCGATAGCGTGATTGCCTGTCTCGATGACCCTGACCACGTGCAAGCGGTGCTCGATGCCAGCATGTGGTCTGCCAAAGCCTTGCACGCCCCCATCGGACTACTGCACGCCACACCCAACACCCATCGCATGATGGCGGTAGACTACTCAGGCTGTCTGCATGGCGGTGAAGGTGAGCATCTGCTCAGTCAGTTTGCCGATGAAGACGGCATGAGCAATGGGCGACTGCGAGAACAAGGGCGAGCATTGCTCAAACAATCGGACGCTTATTGTGCCGAACGTCAAGCCAAGTGCGGACGCTATGAGCATGACATTTATGCTTTGCATCGCCATTCCAGCGTGGCGGAAAGTTTGGATTATGTCGATGATGTGGCTCAGCTTATTGTAATTGGGCATGAGGTGACGGGAAAAAGCACGTTGTCTGGTCTGATTCGCCCGACCACTTGCCCTATTTTGGTGACGCATACCAAGTTTGTTCCGCCAAAGTCTGCTTTGTTTGCCTTTGACAACAAACCGACTTGCCAAGCTTTATTAGAATGGCTCTGCAAAACCAACCTAATGCGGGGTATGAGCGTGCACATTGTCATGGTTGGCAAAGACACCACTGCCAACAAAGATGCCCTGCGAGAAGCCTACGCTCGCCTCAAGCAAGCAGGAATGGACACGCAAAAATCATTGGTCGATTGTAATGACGTGACCTCTGCCCTGCTTTATTATCAAAAACAGCATGATGTTGAGATGCTGATGACAGGGGCATTTTGTGACTCTCGCCTAAAAGAATGGATGCGGGGCAGTGACACGCAAAAACTGCTCGATGGTAATCAGATGCCGTATTTGTTATACCCTAAAAGTTGAAAGCCTATCTCATTCACCTTTTTTAACTTTTCACAAAATGCCTTTTAACAGCTTACCTTTTCACAAAATCTCACCGAAACCACGCCCTACTTACCCCTAACATTCGCTATAATCAAGGCACGCTATCCAATTAGGCTAGCGTGTTTTTTTGAATAGGCGTTGTGCTTTTGCACTAATTTAGCATCTTATCATTTGATAAATCACTATTTTGGTGCATAAATATTACGATGTGGTGCAAATTTGACCTTCCCCCCGTGTTTTTAGGTCAAATTTGTGTGGCATAGAACTTGAAACAAAACCATTACGTTTAATTCATGATGCAAATTGTGGCTACTTTCTAATTCAACGTTGAGGACGTGATTATGAAACTCATTACTGCGGTATTAAAACCGTTCAAACTGGACGATGTGCGAGAAGCACTCTCAGAAATTGGGGTCAAAGGCGTGACCGTGACCGAAGTCAAGGGTTTTGGTCGGCAAAAAGGACACACCGAGTTGTATCGCGGTGCGGAATATGTGGTGGATTTTTTACCCAAAGTCAATATCGACATTGCTGTGAGTGAGGAATTGGTCGAGCCTGCGATTGAAGCCATCATGCGGGTTGCCAGTACCGGTAAAATTGGCGACGGCAAAATCTTTGTAAGCCCGCTTGAACAGGTTATTCGTATTCGGACAGGCGAAACTGGACCTGACGCAATCTAATTGATTCACCAATAAAAACTTAAATTATCCATTTGCGTTCGGGGGGACACATGGAAACCAATCTAAATTATATTTTTGAGTTGCAGTACGCCATCGACACATTTTATTTTCTGATTTGTGGTGCGTTGGTGATGTGGATGGCGGCAGGTTTTGCCATGCTAGAGGCGGGCTTGGTTCGCTCAAAAAACACCACAGAAATTTTAACCAAAAACGTTGGACTATTTGCCATTGCTTGTACCATGTATTTGGTGTGTGGCTATCACTTTATGTATGGCGGTGGCATTTTCTTAGACGGCATCGCAGGTGGTGACACGTTGGTTGCCGATGCGTTGAGTGCGTCTGCTGAAGAAGGCTTTGATGGTGGCTCGGTATATTCAGGGGCATCGGACTTTTTCTTCCAAGTTGTGTTCGTCGCAACTTGTATGTCCATCGTATCGGGTGCCGTCGCCGAACGCATGAAGTTATGGGCATTTTTCGCCTTTGCTGTCGTCATGACGGGCTTTATCTACCCACTTGAGGGTGGCTGGACATGGGGCGGTAACGACGTGTTTGGTCTATACAATTTGGGCGACTTAGGTTTTAGTGACTTTGCTGGCTCTGGTATTGTACATATGGCAGGTGCGGCAGCAGCGTTAGCAGGGGTATTATTACTCGGTGCTCGTAAAGGTAAATATGGTAAAAACGGTGAAATCCGAGCGATTCCTGGGGCAAACCTACCGCTTGCCACACTCGGTACATTCATCTTGTGGATGGGTTGGTTCGGCTTTAATGGCGGCTCGGTGCTCAAACTTGGTGATGTTGCCAGTGCCAACGCCGTCGCCATGGTGTTCCTAAATACCAATGCCGCTGCCGCAGGCGGTGCGATTGGAGCGTTGATTTTGGCTCGCATCATCTTTGGCAAAGCGGATTTGACCATGTTACTTAACGGGGCATTGGCAGGATTGGTAGCGATTACCGCTGAACCCTCTACCCCAACGCCATTACTGGCTACCATCTTTGGTTTTGTTGCTGGTTTGATTGTGGTGGTGTCGATTATTGCCCTTGATAAACTAAAACTTGATGACCCTGTCGGTGCGATTTCGGTGCATGGTGTGGTTGGCTTGTTTGGCTTGATGATTGTGCCCATCACTAATGACGGTGCATCATTCTTCGGTCAGTTTGTCGGTGCGATCACCATCTTTGTGTGGGTATTTGGGGCAAGCCTTGTGGTCTGGGGCATCTTGAAAGCTGTGATGGGCATTCGTATCTCAGAAGAACACGAATACGAAGGGGCGGACTTAGCGGAATGTGGACAAGAAGCGTATCCTGAGTTTGTAAAGTAAACCTTTTAAAGTAACCTAAAATACGACATAAAAAAGACACCTTCGGGTGTCTTTTTTTTTGTGTTATCCTACCCCTCACCCCAACTGAAAAGCCGCTCTACCATCTCTTCCTCTTCCCTGCCGACTTA
>JAAXIL010000052.1:0-9530 GCA_012270355.1 Psychrobacter sp. | reverse complement strand
AGTAAACCTTTTAAAGTAACCTAAAATACGACATAAAAAAGACACCTTCGGGTGGCTGTTTTTTGGGTGATTCTACACCTCTGCCCACCTGATAATCCGCTCTTCGATCTCTTCCTCTTCCATGCCGACTTCACTCACGCATCGCCCTGCCACTCCAATGCCTGCGTGACGCATACCTTTAGCAGTAACCTCGGCATCGCCTGTTACAAGCAAATGCCAGTCGGGTAAATTTTGTCCTAAATATAGCCGTTTATAAGCACAGTGGGAAGGTAGCCACATGGTTTGAGCTAATTTATCAGCGGTCAGATTCACGCAGGCAGGCACATAATCTTGCCGATTTGGATAGTTTGAGCAAAATCCCGTATCGCAATCCAATAATTGACATGCTACGTCGGTGTAAGCCACTGCTTCGGCAGGTTCATCTTCGTCCAAAAACTTATTGAGGCAACAGGTGCCACACCCATCGCACAAGGCTTCCCATTCGGCATGAGTGAGCTCGCTTAGCGAATAGTGTTGCCAAAAGTGAGGGCGAAGGTGTGGTGTTGATGACATGGTTGCAAAGGTATAAACAAAGGGTAACAGGATTATAGCGGTTTATGATGGGATTTGCGGTATGGTATTGATTTGAGGGCGATGCGGACGGGCGACGATGCCGTTGCAAATGCTTGAGGTGTCCGCTAGCCCTGATTGTAGCGGTATCCTTGCGTGGACGATGGCGTTGCGGGCTGTGGCTAGAGGTAGTCGCTCGATTAGATGGAATGCCTCTAGACACATAGCACGCACGCCATCGGGTAGCAAGATACAAGCGGAAAGCAGGTAATCGCTCCCCTAAATTTTTATTAGCTAAATAAAAGGACATAATGATGAGCATTAAAACTTACGAACTTCCCAGTATCGCTGACGGTGGCATTGAATTGCGTAGCTATGTGGCGTTGCCAGAGTCTGCCAGCGAAGACGATCCTGTGGCAGGGATTTTGGTTGCCCCTGAATGGTGGGGCGTGGTTGAGCATCCGCGTGAAGTCACCGAGCGTCTTGCCAAAGCTGGGTTTGCAGCGGTGGCGATGGACGTGTACGGCGAAGGCAAACTGACGACCGATGCGGCTCAAGCCAACGAGTGGATGGAACAAATGCTTGCCGATCAAGACATGTTGATGGCTCGTTGCCAGCAAATCTTGAGCGATTTTAGCGATCAAATGGCGGTCAATGCCGACAAACTCGGTGTGATTGGCTTTTGTTTTGGGGGCAAAATCGCCCTTGATATGGCACGAGAAGGCATGCCTGTCAAAGCAGTTGCCACGTTCCATGGTAATTTATCGCCCAAACAACCTGCCGAAAAAGGCACATTCACAGCTGAGGTTCTCGTTGCTCATGGGGCAGACGACAGCATGGTCACGATGGATGCGGTTGAGGACTTCAAAAAAGAGATGGACAACGCCGATGTGACCTATACAGTCGATGTGTATGACAATGCCAAACATGGCTTTACCAACCCCAATGCCGATAAGCGGGCGGAAGAGAACGACGTGGATTTGGGCTATAACGAGAAAGCAACCAAAGAAAGTTGGGATAAAATGGTTAAGTTTATGGAAGATAAGTTGAAGTAAGATTTAATCGTCTTTAAGATTTAATCGTCTTATCGCATGCGTTAAAAAACGGTATCATTTCGATGATGCCGTTTTTTGTGTTTAATTTTAACAACCCTTTTGGATACTGAGTATGGAATTCTGGCACGGCTTAGCGGTCATCACGGGCGTTCATTTATTGGCAGTTGCCTCGCCTGGTCCTGACTTTGTGCTGGTGACCCAGCAGACATTGACGCAAGGCAGGCGGGTTGGGCTACTTACCTGTTTGGGTATTGCCTTGGGGCTGGGGGTGCATGTCATCTATTCCGTACTTGGGTTGGCAACCGTCATCGCCCATTCGGCGTGGCTACTCACAGCGATTAAATGGCTGGGCGGGGCATATTTGATTTATTTGGGTTGGCAGGGCATTCGCTCCAAGCCTGCTCCTTTGGCTGAAACACCTCAACCCGTTGAAACAAAGACTGACTTGCCAGTTCTTAAAAATGCACCGTATCGACCATTTTCCATCATTAAGCGGGGCTTTTTTTGCAACGTCTTTAATCCCAAAGCCCCCGTGTATTTTGTCGCTGTTTTTACGCTGGTATTGTCGCCAGATATGCCATTTTGGCAATTAGCTAGTTATGGCGTGTGGATGATGGTGCTGCAAATGGCGTGGTTTAAGGCGGTCGTGATGATACAGTCTTCCCCTGCGGTGCTCAACCAATTACAAAGCGAATCGCCTTGGATTGCCCGCATTATGGGCGTGGCAATGATTGGGCTGGGTATTGGATTGTTGGTGCGGAAGGGTTAAACCTTCCATTCCACAAAATTCTTTAACAACTTAAGCCCATCATCATGGCTTTTTTCAGGGTGGAATTGGGTGGCGAACAAATTATCCTTAATGATGCTGGCACAAAACGGTTTGCCATAATTACAGGTGGCGGATACGATGGCATCTTCGGCAGGGTCACAATAATAACTGTGCACAAAATAAAAATGCGTGCCGTTATCAATACCCTGCCATAGCGGATGGCTGGTATCCACATCCGTTAGGGTATTCCAACCCATATGCGGAATCTTAATGACATGTCCTTGTTCATCTGTCCAATCGTCGGCAAAACGTTTCACTTCGCCTTGCAAAATACCAAGGCAGTCTACCCCACCATTTTCATCGCTTCGCTCAAACAAGGCTTGCATGCCAACGCAAATCGCCATGACGGGTTTGTTAAATACCGCCTTTTTTACCACGGCATCAATGCCTTCAGCGTGCATTTGTCCCATGCAATCTCGCATCGCACCCACGCCTGGAAACACCAGTTTATCGGCTTGCTCAATGGTAGCAGGGTCATTGGTGATAGACACCTCTGCCCCGACTTTGCTCAAGGCTTTGCTGACCGAGTGCAAATTACCCATGCCATAGTCTAACAGTGCGATTTTGGTCATATCACAACGCCTCTTTCGTCGATGGCAAGGTATCTAGTGCTCGCATATCATACTCGCACGCCATACGCAGTGCTCGAGCAAATGCTTTAAATGTGGATTCGATTTGGTGATGACTGTTTTTACCCTTCAAATTATCCAAATGCACCGTCATCCACGCATGATTGACAAAGCCATAAAAAAACTCGCTAAACAAATCCACGTCAAACTTACCCACATGCGAGCGGGTAAACGGAATATCCATGTGTAGCCCGGGGCGACCTGAAATGTCCACCACTGCACGGCTCAAGGCTTCATCAAGCGGGGCATAAAAATGTCCATAACGGCGAATGCCTTTTTTGTCGCCCAACGCTTTGGCAAATGCCTGCCCTAGCGTGATGCCTGTGTCCTCAACGCTGTGATGGTCATCAATAAACGTATCACCTTTGCAGTCGATATCGAGGTCAAACAAGCCATGCCGTTTGATTTGCTCAAGCATATGATCCAAAAATGGTACACCCGTGTCGATGGTGCCTTGTCCTGTGCCGTCTAGATTGACGGTGACGGTGATTTGGGTTTCGGCAGTGTTGCGAGTGACCGTTGCCGTACGTGGCGAATTTAAATTTGGATTGATAGACATAACAAACTCAGCAAAGAAATAATTAACACAGATGATAGCAAACCGCCTGTTTTTACGCCATTTACAATGGCGTATTATGATAAACTATTGCGATTAAAATAATTAAACCAAAAATAAAAAACTATGCCGTTAGAAGCCGTCGCCATCAACTCATTCGATGCCCCTATCATGCGAGACACCAAATCGCCCGATGAATTACGTGAGCGTATTACGAAGTTATACGCCGACTACCCTGCATCCCAACCTGATTTGCCTACGGACGAACCATTAGCAGTGTTTGAACAAGCATTTCGGCAAGGCGGACTGCTGTACGTCGGCATGTTTAACGACAAACCCATTTGCGTCGTGGGCGTGTTCGACGATGGACAAACCGACACCAAACGACTTGAGTATTTGGCGGTGCATCCCGAAAATAAAGGACGCAACATTGAAGGCAAGTTCATCAAGCAAGTGTATGATGCCGAGGTCAAAAAAGGCGTGAAACAGTTTATGCCCGTTGATACTGAAATCCATCGCATCATGAGCGAGTATGAGATGCTGACCGCTCGGGCGTGGCATTGAGTATTGATAAACCATTTAATTTTTTGCTTGACAGCCACGCATCAATTTAGTTTAATACCCACCTCGCAACACATGGCTCGATAGCTCAGTTGGTAGAGCAAAGGATTGAAAATCCTTGTGTCGGCAGTTCGATCCTGCCTCGAGCCACCATTTGCGACAAGTTTTAGGTTTATACTAAACCCTCATTGCTAAATTGGCATTGAGGGTTTTTTGTTGCCATAACGTTTATCCTCTGCCCTATCTCGTTTTTACAACTTATAATCATGTAATCATGATAGCTTCTAATCTTAATAATTTTAGCCAAAGAGAAAAACAGTGCGAGAGTTTGATTACGATCTAGATTACAAAAATTTAGACTTACGCAAACAGCCCGAGCTATATCGAGTGGGGCGTGGCGAGCAAGGCGTGCTACTTGTTGAGCCATATAAATCCGAAATCCTACCGCATTGGCGGTTTGCCACACCCGACGTTGCCCAGCCCAGCAGTGACCACATTTATCAAATGTTCCTTAATTATTTGGCGGATGACGACTTTGTCGGGGCAGACATGGCACGCAAGTTTTTGCAAATGGGCTACACCCGTGCTCGCCGTTACGCCAATCACAAAGGGGGCAAAAAATACAAAGGTGCAGTGCCCGACGATAAGAAAGGGCAAAGTGGTGCACACGGGCGAGAGGAACTACCCCGTCAAAAGGAAGATCCCATCAAGGCAGAGTCGGCTCGCATTTTTAAGGAAAAATGGGACTTATGCCGTGAAAATGAAACGTATCTTGAGATGAAGAAGGCTCACCGAGAAAAATACAAAGATTGCTAGCTTTTTATTTATAGCGTCTTAAGAGAGGCAATGTCTGCGTTAAACTCACCCAAAGTGCTTCTTGTACCTCGTCGTTTGCTTGCCTTGTCCTTGCCCCTTTTCATTTGCTATAAAAGCGTACAACTTATACGAGTGACAGAAACTATGCGACCTCTTTTAATTTTTGATTTTGATGGCACCCTCATCGACAGCGTGCCTGACCTTGCCGATGCGGTAAATGCCATGCTTGGTGAGTTTGATAAACCTATGCGTCCGATGGATGCGGTGCGGGGCTGGGTGGGCAATGGGGCAAGACCTCTGGTGGCACGTGCATGGTTTAATCGGACAGAACTGACCGACGCTGAACTGAACCATCCTGAAGTTGATACCGCTTTAGACGTATTTTTTAGCAAATACAGCGATATCAGCGGGCAAAAAACCGTGCCGTATGTCGATGTCGATGCTGGCTTGCATGAACTGAAAAGGGCAGGCTTTACGCTGACACTGGTCACCAACAAGCCGATGCAGTTTGTAACCAAAATTTTGCAGTCGCTTGGCTGGCAGGATTTATTTAGCGAAGTGCTGGGTGGTGACAGTTTGCCTCAAAAAAAGCCTGACCCTGCTCCCCTGCTCTATGTGTGCAACAAGTTGGGCTTTGATGTCAGCAATGCCATGATGATTGGCGATTCGAAAAACGATATTTTGGCAGGGCAAAATGCGGGCATGGTGACGCTTGGTGTGTCTTACGGCTATAATTATGGGCAGGACATTCGAGACTTTAAGCCGTCTGAGGCGTTTGATGATTTTGCTAGTTTGAAAGATTGGCTGATGACCAACGATGAAAATTAAGAGAGCATTATGAACCACAAACCACCTGCCGACCTTCTTGCTAAAGCTGACCGCTGGCGAGAGGACATTAAATTTACCCAAGACGTGTTGGGCAAGCCGTTTACGTTCGAGACGACGTGGGGCATTTTCTCACCTGAAAAGCTTGATGATGGCAGTTTGATGCTTCTTGATTATGTCGATTTTTTGCCCGATGATGATTCGATTGATTTAGGTTGTGGCTATGGCGTACTTGGCATGACGACAGCTCGGGAATGTCCGCAAGGACAGCACACGCTCATCGACAAGGACTTTATGGCAGTGGAATACGCTCGTCGTAATTGTGCGAATAATGGGCTGGGTAATGTCGATGTGCATTTGTCGAACGGCTTTAATCAGGTGGCAGATGACAAAACCTTTAGCCTTGTGCTATCTAACTTGCCCGCCAAAGTCGGTAAAGAGCAACATTATTTGTATCTGCTCGATGCGTATGCCCGCATGCGAACGGGCGGGAGGTTTTATGTGGTAACGATTAACGGCTTGCGTCAGTTTATGAAACGGGCGTTTACCGAGGTGTTTGGCAATGCGACTAAGGTGAAACAGGGTAAAACCTATACTGTGACGCTTGCGGTGAAAGAATAAAAAGTTATGGGAAATTAATAGCTTGGAATAGCGGTCTATAATTGCATGAGATAATAATGCCAACCATTGAATATAATGGACTAACTTTTGAATGGAACGATACCAAATTCGAATTGGTTAATCCAAAATTCATACAGAATTTACGTCAGCGTCAAGCCGAAAGACATAAGACCGATGACAATCAGCTTGACCAAAGCGACTGGCAAGCAATGTTCGATAATGATGTCAGGCAAATGTTGATAAAACATAATAATCAACAGGATAAAGAACGCTTAAATTCAATGATACGTTTGCTATTTGCTTAACATTCAATCATAACTACTCGACAACTATCCATTAGCGACCCTCAAGTCCCAACCATCGCCCCATTTAATGCAAAAACTGTGTAAAATACCTGCCTCATTTTAAGTGGGCAGGACAGGGTATGTATCTTTTAATGGCGGTGGTATTTGTGCTGGGCTATCTTGCGATTGCCTTTGAACACAACATTCACTTTAATAAAGCCTCATCTGCTATTTTGACCACCATTTTGTTGTGGACATTGCTCGTCTTTGGAGCAGATACCCTGCTTGCCAGCCATCTCACTGAAGCAGGGACGACGGCAGGTCATGGGGCATCACAATTCCTAAACGTCGAGCTTCGGCATCATTTAGCAGAGATTGCCGAAATCCTGTTTTTCTTGATGGGGGCGATGGTGATTGTGGAGCTGATTGATGCTCACGACGGTTTCCAGCCCATCATTAACCGCATCACCACGACTAATGCCGTCACGATGATTTGGGTGATCGGCATTCTCACCTTCTTTTTATCCGCCATATTGGATAACCTGACAACCACCATTGTCATGGTCTCGCTACTGCGTAAAATCATTGCCGATAAAGAAACACGGCTGTGGTTTGCGGGCATGGTGGTGATTTGTGCCAATGCGGGCGGGGCATGGTCGCCAATTGGGGCGGTCACCACCACAATGCTGTGGATTGGCACACAAATCACGGCAACAGGCATGATTCCTGCGTTGTTTGTGCCGAGTTTGGTGGCGGCACTGGTGCCACTTGGACTGCTCACCATGAAGTTTAAAGGACAACGCATTGCTCGCCCTGCTGACGGCTCACCCGATGCGTTGCATTTTACGCCCGAAACGCCCTTATCCCCTGCTACGGTGTCAAACCCTGCCCTACCCATCACTCGCAAAACGCGAATGACGGTGCTGTCATTGGGGCTTGGAGCACTCGCTTTTGTGCCGGTGTTCAAAACCGTGACGCATCTGCCCCCATACATGGGCATCATGTTTGGCGTGGGCGTGCTGTGGGTGGTGACCGAACTTATGCACCGTAATCACGACAAATATGTAAAATCGCATGTCACCGTTGTCGGTGTATTGTCCAAAGTGGACATGGCAAGCAGCTTGTTTTTCTTGGGCATGCTGCTGGCGGTGTCGGCACTTGCCACCGCAGGGCATTTGGCGGACGTAGCGACCTGGCTCGACAACACCTTTGGCAACATCTATGTCATTAACGTGTTGATTGGCTTGTTCTCGTCGATGGTGGACAACGTACCACTGGTGGCAGGGGCGATGAAAATGTATCCACTTGTTGACGAGGCGACGCTTGCAGGGCTATCGGGCGAGGCGTTGGCACGGCAAACCTTATTTGCTAGAGATGGCGAATTTTGGCACTTTTTGGCATATTGTGCAGGTACGGGTGGCAGTTGTCTCATTCTTGGCTCGGCGGCAGGTGTGGCGGCGATGGGCATGGAAAAAATCCCGTTTATGTTGTATCTCAATCGTATCACATGAATTTCGGTAGCTGGTTTTTTTTTAGGAGGATCTATTTTTTTTGCCATTCAGGTGTTATAGCCAGGTTGTGTTAAAATAAGCACCTACTCTAATTTTCTGCATGACGCTGAGGTCATTATGCTCACGCAACTTTTACCCATTCTCGCCATCACTTTTGGGGCGTTTGTGCTGTTCTTTTTGTTCATGGGCATCGGCTATATGGTGAAAAAAGAACCGCTTCGAGGCTCATGCGGACGGGTCGCCAATCTGATGGGTGATGAGACCTGCCAGGTGTGTGGCGATGATCCGAATAAATGCGATGAGATTAACGAGGGAGGCGATTTTGACGCTGGCAAAGCAGGGCAGTTGGGGAAATCAGCCGTGTAAATCAATGTTTGTTTTGACGATTGTATTCATCTATCAACCATCTTATAATCTTTCCATACGCTAGGGTTTATTGATTTATTGAGGGCGAGAGCCTACCCCTAGTTTTTTGTCATGGAAGTAATAGAGCCTACCGATTGGTGGGCTTTTTTTATTGAGTTAAATTCTAAAGTTACAAATTAAAATCATGTCTGAATTATCGCACGCTCGCCCAATGCCCTCATCTCGCCAAACGTTTTGGTTGGTGGCGATTGCCATTTTCTTTTTGGCGGCAAATATGCGGTCACCCCTTGCAGCACTCGGACCTGTTGTGCCGATGGTGCAGCAGTCGCTCGGTATCGGTGAGTCGCATATCGGCTGGCTGGGGGCTTTACCGATGCTGATGTTTGCATTAGGGTCGCTCATCTCGCCTGCGATTGGCAAACGCTTTGGTCTGGAAAATACGCTTATTGCCAGTTTAATTGCCATCACTCTTGGCATTGTGTTTCGGTCAATATGGGCAAGTTGGTTGCCGTTTTTGTTCGCTACATTACTATTTTCATTAGCGATTGGTTTTACCAATACATTGGCAGCTCCTGTGATTAAACAGCGAACGCCTGAGCATATCGCCTTAATGACCAGCATTTATAGCCTTACCATGACCTTATTTGCAGGCAGTGTGGCGGGTCTGGTGGATCCTCTGGCGACACACGTCGGCTGGAAATGGATGCGTCTGGGTTCATCGCATCATATAGGCAACGGTTCTTCTAACCCTATCAAGGAAACTGCAACACCAAAAACGGTGTCAGTTTGGACTGCCCCACTCGCTTGGCAATTGGCAATTTTTATGGGCTTGCAGTCGCTCCTCTTTTATACGATTGTGAGTTTCTTGCCGAGCATTTGGATGGATAAGGGGTTAACTCCCGTGCAAGCAGGACACATGGCGACGATT
>JAAXIL010000135.1 GCA_012270355.1 Psychrobacter sp. | reverse complement strand
ACCCCCTACCAATGGCAAAAAACCAACCTGACGCAAGCCGTTAAAAGTCTGAATCCCGAGTGGCATGGCGACTTTTCCGCCACCACCACTCGCATCATCACCGACACCCGCAAATTGCAAGCGGGTGATGTCTTTTTGGCATTAAAGGGCGATAATTTTGATGGGCATGATTTTTTGCAAACCGCCGTGGATAAAGGTGCGGTAGCTCTCATTGTTTCGCAGACCGATGACAAGGTGAATGCACCGCAACTTGTCGTCAGCGACACTCGTTTGGCTCTAGGCAAATTGGCACAGTATCGCCGAGAACAGCATGAAGACGTCGAAATCATTGCCTTGACGGGGTCGAGTGGAAAAACCACAGTTAAAGAGATGTTACGGGCGGTTTTTCAAGCGGTGGCTACCCAAGACGATAAGCAAACCAGTCAAACGCTGGTGACACGAGGCAACCTAAATAACAATTTGGGTGTCCCGATGATGTTACTCGAATTGTGCGATGCCCACCGTTATGCGGTGTTGGAACTCGGGGCAAACCATGTGGGCGAAATTAGCTATACCACCCACATTGCTAAACCTGACGTGGCAGGGGTGCTGAACATTGGTACGGCACATTTGGGCGAGTTTGGCGGACGAGACAACATCGCCAAAGCCAAAGGCGAGATTTACGAGTCGCTCAACGCAGACGGCACGGCGATTGTGCCTGCCGATGATGATTATGCCAAGCAACTGCTTGAGACCGCCAAACAATTTACCGATAACGTGATGACCTTTGGGTGGCAAAATCCACAATCTAATGCGTACGATGTGACCGCCAGCAACGTGCAATGCTACCCGACACATACCAGTTTCACCTTACACTTGCCCGATGGTAAGTATCCCATTACTTTAAACATGGCAGGCGAGCATAACGTGAGCAATGCCTTAGCGTCTGCCAGCTTTGCAATGGCGTTGGGCATAAGCGGTGCGGTGATTGCACAAGGCTTAAATCAAGCCGAATCTGCTAAAGGTCGGCTCAGTCGGCAAACACTCGGTGGACAAGGTTCAAGCCTTGCCCAAACACATTTGATGATTGACGATACCTATAATGCTAACCCAAGCTCCGTGCGAGCAGGGGCAGGCGTGTTGGTGAGCCAAACAGGATATAAAATTTTGGTGCTAGGCGATATTTTCGAGCTTGGTGATGCGTCAAAATCTGAGCATCATGGCATTGGAAAATATGTGGCAGGCAAAAACATTGATGCAATGCTTTGTGTCGGCGAATTTGCCAGTGATACGGTGGCAGGGTTTAATGAAGTCGATACGGACAAAGCCAAAATAGCCCAAGCCTTTACCGATAAAGCGGACTTACTCGACACCTTGCGACAACTAATTGCCGAAAAAGATGCCGAAGGTCAAGCGTGTGCCATGCTTTTTAAAGGCTCACGGGGCATGGCGATGGAAACAGTTATTGAGGGATTGATAGAAAACAAAGTTTAACGTTAGTCATATATGCACTTATGAAAGCAAAGAAACGTTATCAAAAAAACATCAACTGGCGATTAGAAAAGGCGTGTCATTGCCCAAATTGTCATGCCTTTGTATATCCAAGCGAATTAAAACGCTCACCAGTGAGTCACTACCGGTGGTATCAGTTTGCCACATCGCTAGTTGTATACTTTATCATCTATAAAAATTCGCATGATTAAAACCCAAAAACGAGGAAAATAAACGGTGTTATATTGGTTGTTCGAAAATGTATTAAGCCAGATTTATTCGCCGTTTTCGGCAGTGTCGTCGCTCACGCTTCGGGCGTTGTTGGCAGTCATGACGGCTCTTGGGTTTTGTTTGTTGTTTGGCTCTCGCACAATTGACTATCTGCGGTCGGTGAAATACGGGCAAGCGATTCGGGACGATGGTCCAAAGTCGCATTTGGCGAAGACGGGCACGCCAACCATGGGCGGGGTGCTGATTTTGTCTGCCATTGGTGTGGCAACGCTCTTTTGGGCAGATTTGCCCAATCGTTATGTTTGGATTTTGCTCTTCGTGATGGGATTTTTTGGCGGGGTCGGTTGGGCAGACGACTGGCTAAAGATTAAACACAAAGACCCTAAAGGATTGGTTGCCCGCAAAAAGTATTTTTGGCTGTCAGTTGGAGCGTTGGTGGCTGGCGGTTCGATGTATTTTATTGCCACTCAGCAAGCGGATGTGGCAACCACTAGAGCGATGCAAGATTTGTTGATTCCTGTGTTCAAAGATTTTTATATCCCCTTTTCTGCCGTGCCGTTCGGGCTAGCGTTTATTATATTTACCTATTTTGTCATCAACGGCTCATCGAATGCGGTTAATCTTACCGATGGGCTAGACGGCTTGGCAATTTTGCCCGTAGTATTGGTAGCATCGGGATTGGGTGCGTTTGCCTATGTGTCGGGTGATGTGCGTTTTGCCGAATATTTGCATGTGCCTTATATTGCATATTATTCTGAAGTGACCGTTGTGGGAGACTCGATTGTTGGGGCTGTGGTTGGGTTTTTGTGGTTCAATGCTCACCCTGCTCAGGTGTTTATGGGCGATGTTGGGGCTTTAGCACTGGGCGGTATGCTCGGTACAATGGCAGTGATGACCCGTCAAGAAATTGCGTTTGCGATTATGGGCGGTCTGTTTGTTGCCGAAGCGGTATCGGTAATGCTACAAGTCGGCTCGTATAAACTGCGTAAAAAACGCATCTTTTTAATGGCACCATTGCATCATCATTTTGAAGAACTGGGTTGGAAAGAAACGCAGGTGGTCACACGGTTTTGGATCATCGCCATTATTTTGGTGGTGTTGGCCTTAATGACGTTGAAGTTACGCTAAGATATCCATGTCTCTAAAATTTATCTGCCCACTGTGCCAATCGCCCCTAATCCCACACGCCAAAACATGGACGTGTGATGGCTCGAAGAATGACAAACTCACCCAGCACCCTTTTGATGTGGCGAAACAAGGCTACGTCAACCTACTTCCTGTGCAACGCAAAAAATCCAAAACGCCAGGCGACTCGGCTCATTCCATTGAGGCTCGGCATCGGTTCTTGCAAGCAGGGCATTATGAGCCGTTGTTGGATGCAATAAAAGAGTTGGTGGCAGATTCGGCGAATGACTTAGCCAACAACCAACCTTCCGCATGGCTAGATGTCGGTTGTGGTGACGGCTATTATACGTTTGGTATTGTAGATGCTCTATCGACAACTCATCAAACCAAAGTCATTGCGATGGATATCAGTAAGCCTGCGGTGATACAGTTATCTAAAACTGCCAAGCAGATAGGTATATTGTGGTCGCAAAATGATAAACATGGCATTTATCCACTCGTTGCCAGTGCATCAAATCTACCACTGGCAGACAATTCGGTGACGGGCATCAGTAGTATTTTTAGCCCCATCATACCTGCCGAATTTGCTCGGGTGATGCGAGCGGGCGGACGGCTTGTCATCGCCAAACCTGATGTGAGGCATTTAGCAAGCGTGCGAGAGGCGTTATTCGACACGGTTCGTCCGCATGATTCAGACAAGTTTTTGTTAGAGCTTGAACCGTATTTTTCGCTCAATCAGCGAGTCGAAGTCATCAGCGAGTTACGCTTAGATGGCGAGGCGATGGCAGACCTGCTTACCATGACCCCGTATGCCTACCGGGCAAAGCGAGAGAGGCGAGAGGCATTGTTTAGGCCAGCAAAGGCAGGCAAGTTTGAAACGACTGCCAAATTTTTGTTATATGAATTGGTTAAAAAAGCAAAATAAACATGAATATAAAAAACGCCAAAAAGTTGGCGTTTTCTACTTGATGATATGCTTAAAAGTGTTAACCTTCTAAGTGACAAACGTATTGTACGATTTGCTCGGTACGCAAAACGAAGCTGCTATTCCCCGAAACCATAAACGACTGACCCGCACGATAATAAGTGAAGTCTTTTTCGCCTTGAATTTTGGCTTCGCATTCACCGCTGATGATTTCCATCCGCTCTGAGGTATGTGTTTCGAACGCATATTCGGCCACTTCTTCATCACAGGGTAAAATGATGCCTAGCATCTTTTTACTGCCATCATCAAACAAGACCGCATGGCTACTGCATCGCCCATCATAAGAAATGTTTGCCCCTTTGACTACACTCACATGGTCAAACGTTGTCGTCGGCATGACGCTATCCTCAAAAACTAAATGATTACAGAATAAAAGATAAGATTATATTGTGACACTGTTATAAACAGTTTGTTGATGTATCTTATCACAACATTGCTTGAAAATTTCGTTAAATTCAACAGTAATTCTCTCAACTGATGAATACGTGGATGACAAGCAAGGCAAACTTGGCTATACTACACGCCCTCAATGATTCTGTTAGCATTTTCACTACGCAGAGTCTCAAAACGGTGACGTGGCTGAGTGGTCGAAAGCGCACGCCTGGAAAGTGTGTATACGTTCATAGCGTATCGAGGGTTCGAATCCCTCCGTCACCGCCATTGTTGTTTCTAATCTTACTACTTCATAATTATAATCTTTGATATCCTATAATTTTAATCAATCAATAAACTCACTTAACTGTTTCAAAGCCCCCGCCACCGTTCGCTCTCGTTTAACCTGATTAAATAAATTTTGTGCTTCGACGTAGCCTTTTGAGAGCATACCGAGCCACTGTTTATAACGCCCCATCAGCATTCGCTCACTTTTTGCCTCGCCGTTTAAGAAGTCGATTTGATAAGGAATCAGCTTTTCCCATGCCAACGGCTCGGTGTCTACTGTGTCGATTCGGCTGATCAAATCAGGATGTGTCACCGCCCCACGTCCCAGCATCAGATGTTGGGTATCGGCTTGTGTCATGCAGTTTTGAGCATCAAGGGGCGTCCAAATTTCACCATTGGCAATCACAGGAATAGGCAACGTCGTGAATGCTTGAATTTTGTCCCAATAAGCAGGCGGTTTATAGCCTTGCGTTTTAGTGCGGGCGTGGATGGTGAGCCAATCTGCCCCACTGTCTGCGATGGCATGGCGAATGTCGTCCATGTTGCTCATATCGGTGTAGCCCAAGCGAATTTTTGCGGATACAGGAATGTCAGCGGGGACTTTTTGTCTAACAGCACTGATGATCTGTTGCATCAAGGTAGGTTCATCGAGCAATACCGAGCCACCGCGATGCTTGTTCACCGTTTTGGCAGGGCAACCAAAGTTTAGATCAATCGCCACTGCCCCGAGTCCACAAGCTACCACCGCACTGTGTGCCAGCATCTCAGGGTCACTACCGAGCAATTGCACATGGATCGGCGTGCCACAATCGGTTTGGCTTTTTGTTTTGAGTTCGGGCACATATTTGTAGATGACGTGTTCGGGCAAAACGTGTTGCGTCACCCGAATGAACTCGCTTACGCACCAATCATAGGCTCGCCCGCCGTCACTGGCAATTTGGGTCAGAATTTGACGCATCAGCGGGTCGGTCAAACCTTCCATCGGGGCGAGTAAGCGGACAGGGTTAGCAAATAGATTCGGTGTGGCGGTGACGTTTGACATAAAGTGTATATTAGCCCAAAAAGAAACAGTAAACGACTTTAGAAGCCGAGTCATTACGCTAAACAAAATATCGTAAGTCGATAAAGCGAAGGTTATCGTGCCGAATTCGCCAAGCACGGTCAAATCTAGTTAAGCCGATTTGTAATGCGTCTAAAAAACACTGGCTTAATGATGGTCAGACGTTGTCACAAATCGACTGACTCGCATATTTGGGCAGAATAATGACTTCGGCATGATAGCTGTTGCTGACGTATTTTTAGCAATAGCAGTAGTGGGTACGACATAGACATCAACACACTGCTCAAAAGCACTTGCAAAAACACAGTAGGTGACCAAAAGGATGATGATTTGCGGGACTGCTTGGGTATGAAGCTCTCCGAAATATTAAGACTAAAAAAATGGCACATCGCTTAGATATGCCATTGATATTACATAAATATTTTAAGATAGTTTGTCATTGCAAACTAAAGTCAAAAGACAAACAGGGACGATTAATCCAAGAACGCAAAGCTCTCTTCGTCCATTGCCGTCATGCTCTCGCTTGGGGCGACCATGCTTTCGGCATGCCCTGAAGTACGTGGCAAAATCTTATCGAAGTAAAACTCAGCCGTTTGGATTTTGGCTTTATAGAACTCAGGGGCTTCTGTTCCGCCATTTTCAAGCTTGTCATACGCCACAGCCGCCATGCGTGCCCAGTGATATGCCATCATGACATAGCCTGAGTACATGAGGTAATCTTCAGACGCTGCCGAAATGATTTCACGGTCTTTGCGTGCCATGAGCATCAAGCGTACGGTCAGCGTGTTCCACTCAGCACAGAGTTTGGTGAGTGCCCACACAAACTTACGCATGTTTTTGTCTAACGCATATTCACCACACCATTTCATGATGCTGGCGGTGTAATCACGCACGATTTTGCCTTTCGATTGCAAGATGACCTTACGACCTAGCAAGTCCATCGCCTGTACGCCAGTGGTGCCTTCGTACATGGTCGCGATACGGGCATCACGAGCGATGAGTTCCATGCCCCACTCTTTGATATAACCGTGTCCGCCATACACTTGCTGACCGTGTTTGGCAGCTTCGATACCCAGCTCGGTTAAGAAGCCTTTCAAGATTGGCGTGTAGAAGCCCAATTTATCATCCCACTTTTCGAACTCATCATTATCACCTTGGGCAATGCCTTCTGCCATCTTATCGGCATAGCGAGCGGCGTGATAAATCATGGAGCGACCACCTTCAGCAAAAGCTTTCATGGTGAGTAGCATTCGACGCACGTCGGCATGATGAATGATGGCATCTGCCACTTTATCTGGGTCTTTCGTGCCAGACAATGCCCGCATAGAACGACGCTCTTTGGCGTAGGGTAGGGCGTTTTGGAAAGCAAGCTCGGTATGTGCCAAACCTTCGATACCTGTACCGATACGGGCGGTATTCATAAAGGTAAACATGGCTTTTAAGCCTTTGTTTGGCTCACCGATGAGATAGCCTGTTGCTCCGTCAAAGTTAAGCACACAAGTGGCAGAAGACGAGATGCCCATTTTGTGCTCGATTGAACCACACACCACGGCATTGCGTTCGTCCGCTTCACCGTCATCGCCGACTAAAAACTTCGGCACGATGAACAATGAAATACCACGCGTGCCTTCAGGAGCATCGGGCAGGCGAGCCAAGACAATGTGAATGATATTATCGGTTAAGTCATGCTCACCGCTTGAGATAAAGATTTTTGTACCGCTGATTTTATAAGTTCCGTCATCTTGAGGAACGGCTTTGGTTTTGACCTGACCCAAATCTGTGCCACACTGAGGCTCGGTCAAACACATGGTGCCCGACCATGTCCCTTCGACCAGCTTCGGCAGATAAATGTCTTTTTGCTCATCGGTGCCGTATTGAAGCATGGTATTGATACAACCCGTTGACAACCCAGGATACATCGACCAAGGCCAGTTTGCCGTTCCAATCATCTCAGATTTGATGAGGTTAATCGACATTGGCAAGTTCATCCCGCCGTACTCTTCAGGGTAAGAAATACCCTGCCATCCGCCTTCGACAAACTGGTCATAGGCGTCTTTAAACCCTTTTGGCGTGGTGACCTCGCCATTATCGAAATGACAGCCTTCGGCATCGGCTTCCTGATAAATCGGAGCGATGACGTTTTCGGCAAAGTCTGCCATGCCTTGCAAAATCATGTCCACCGTTTCGGCATCGGCGTTTTCGCCATTGGCAAGCGTTTTATAGTGGCTTTGATAATCGAACACATCGTTCATCAAAAATTTCATGTCCCGCAAAGGGGCTTTATAACTTAACATCGCATATCCTTAGACTTTGATTAAGAAACTCGAATGAGAAAACTGTATTTGGAATAACTGTCATGAGAACAACAGTCAGAAAACATCCATCCGATAAGTCGGCATGACACCAACCTTAACCGATAAATTTTTACTCAGTCAGTATAAGGGTAAACTGGGTAAAAACCCATTTATCATAACAAAAAGTCATGACTTTATAGATAGAAAATATAAAAAAGTTATGATATATAGCGAGGACTGTAAATCGTGCATGGCATGAGTTGTATCGACTGCATTGCCCGTCCACGACTCAAAACTTAAACTCGCTTGCCCGACCAACATACCGAAACCGTCCGAAACGCTGGCACCTTGCTCGGCAAAGTGTTGTAAAAAAGGCAACGCTCGCCCATACATCATGTCATAGGCGTGGGCTGTGCTTAACGCTTCCGACAATGGTAACGCCTCACCCGTCAAGCCGATGGACGTGGCATTGATAATCAGGTCAAATTGCCCGGTCAATTGGTCAATGCCACAACTTGACATACTCGCTGTAGCAGGCAAAACAGGCTGGATGGCTTGCGCCAACTCGTCAGCTTTGCTTACGGTGCGATTGGCAATGGTCATTTCTGCCACGCCTGCCTCAGCAAGGGGTAAAAGCACGCCCCGTGAAGCCCCGCCAGCCCCAATAATGGCGACTTTTTTGCCGTCTAACTGCCAGCCGAGCTGTTGTAAATGATTAACCAAACCCTGCCGGTCGGTATTGTCGCCATACAATTTGACATTTCGCAGAGTGAGCGTATTCACCGCCCCTGCCCCTTGAGCATGCAGAGACAGTTCCCCGTTTTCGGCACACATCGCATACGCCACCTGCTTAAATGGCACAGTGACGTTTGCCCCTACGCCACCGCCATGAAAAAAAGCATCGACCACCGCCCGAAAACTGTCCGCATCATCGGGACAAAACTGGCGGGCATAAGCAATGTCTAGTCCCACTTGCTTGGCGAATGCCTGATGAATGGCGGGGGATTTGCTATGGGCGATGGGGTTGCCAATCACAATGAAATGTTGAACCATACAGTTGCCCTCAAATAAGTCAGCAAAAACAGAAACAGAAAGCTAAACGCTTAATTTAAGCAATAAGTCCGTAAGATAACCGCCTCAAAGCCCCTATGCAAGTAAAATAGAATTGGGTAAACTCGGGGTTATTTTTGCAGACTCAGTAATGCTCAACATGACTTCTTTTACCCCTATATGCGAATTTTTTCGCCCCGCCTCGCTTGCATTGTTAATGTCACTTGGTTTCGGCTCATTTGGTTTGAGTGCCTGTAGCGACAACAATGAAGACACGCTTGCCGTCATCGACACTGCCGAGCAAACCCAACCTGCCACGCCCAACCCCGATGGCAACACTGAGACCGACGCAGATGCCACCACGGATGAGGCGAGCACTGCGGACGAATCAGGGGTCGTGGAAGGCACACCCGTCCGTTATGACATTGCCTCATGGCAGGCTGAAACGGGAGAGGGTATTGGTATCGATGATCTAGATGCCATGCAAAGCGTGTTCGGCAAGGTCACCACCACCGATGAAAACAGCCTTGACTATGCCAGCAACACGGCAGTGAAATACCGCTTTATGGAAGGCGATGCCCCGTATCTAGATATCATTGATTCGCAAGAATATTTGGAATTTGGCTGGTATTTTGCCAACCCTGGTGATTCAGATGCCGAAAAAGACACCAGCATCAGCCATGCCAAAAAAGTCTATACCGTGGCGGGCGAGTTGATGGGCAAGGACGGACAGAAGCTGGTTGAGAATATGCTAAACGATCAGATCATCAAAAATGAGCAAGTTGGCGGACAACAAGTCGAGTTGGCAAAATGCGAATTTTATAGTTGTATGCTCATCTTAAAGAAGTCTAGCTAATGGCATTTGATTGGGTGTGTTTGAACGAAACCGCACCCGAGAACACCTCGTCCTTATTATCGATGTTATCAACGTTATCGACCTCAGCAAAGCTTGATCCTAATAGCCGAGCTTTCGCTTATGGGGACGGATTTTTTACCACGATTGGCGTGATGCACGGTAAGCTACTGTGGCAACCCTATCACGCCAAACGCCTGACCCATCATGCCCACGCCTTGCACATTACACTCACCGATGGGCAGGACGCAACTCTGTGGCAACACGCTCAAACGCTAGCTCGCCAAATCGAACATGGCATCATCAAAGTCATCGTCACTCGCCCCATACAAGCGGTGCGAGGCTATGGTTTTTCAACCGAACCAACCGACAACAAAGCACAAATTTGGCTCGGCTCAAAACCAACCGACCCTCTGGTTGACTTAGACGACTTTTCATTAAACAATTCATGTAACAACTTATATAACAACGCCAAACTTGCCGATTATCTTGGTATAAACACAGATAATAACCCCTTGCCACTGATGCAACCTGCCATCACTGCGGTGTGTCTCGACGCTCGATTGTCTAGCCATTCGCCACCGCTTGCTGGCTTAAAAACCCTAAACCGTTTGGATAATGTGCTGGCATCGGGCGAACTTAATGCAAAACGTCACGCTCAGCCTGAGCAACACTTTAGCGAAGGCTTGGTGCGAGATTTGGCAGGCAATTGGGTTGAAGGCACAATGAGTAATGTGTTTTATCGGTTACAAGACGATTTGGGCGAGGGCTTGAGCAATATGTGGTACACGCCCCCGATTGTGTCGGCTGGTGTGGCAGGTGTGATGCGGTCTGTGTTGATGAACACCTGCAAACAGGCGAAGTTACCTTGCGTTGAACGACCCTTAACCGATGCCGATTTGCCTAATTTGCAAGCTCTGTTTTTTTGTAATGCGGTGCGTGGGGTTGTGCCTGTGAAGACTTTAACTTTTAGCGATGAAAATATTGGTTTCGACGTGGTTTGAGCTGTCTAAAATAATATGCTCTAGACGGTACTGCTCGTTTACTTTTTCAATCGCTTCGGCTTGGCTGTCGGCATTAACTTCGCATTGATGACTTAACGTTTCTTCAATGGTTACGGTATAAGTGTTTTTATCTTCAAACGTTTCTTTTCTTTCAAACATTATTGTACCTCTATCTTTTCTATTTTTTATCCCAGTTTTCGATATTTGCCTCTACCCAAAAATTCAATCAAGCCTTTATCTCGAAGTATCTGTAATTGCTGGCGAATTTTGGCATGAATATGCTGATTGTCAGGGTGTTTGGCTTGCAGTAAATTGGCAAACTCATAAACCTGCCCAAGCGTAAATTGCTCGGGTAGTTTGTCCACGCACCGCATCACGTCGAGCGTCCAACCTCTTGCGTGCAAATTCTGCCGACGTAAAAAAGTAGTTTGTTGAAATTTTTGTACGACCTCTTTCGGGGCGACAGGCGATTGATTGTGTACTAAAAACACCTTGCCTGATGCAGGCACATGCCTTAAGTCAATGTTGCACCCAACCCAGCCTGCTCGCCTCGCGGTTGGGGGTAGGGGCGGGCGTTTGATGATGATATCCGCTGTAAAAAAATGCTTGGGGATAATCAAAAAGTTGTTGACGCAAAAGCCTTTTGAATAGGTTAAAAAGAAAAAATTTGGATTGTCCTCGCCACTGATACGCTCAATCATACTGGCATACGCCCCATCGTTAATGATTAGACTGAGTTTTGCCTTTTTACTTTTGAGTTCAAATTGCTCAGAGCAATTACCACAGTAAAAATCGGCAACGGGCGCGTTATTAGCAAATGTGGATAATGGCTGAGTGCCACAGTTTGGGCAATATCCTTCTTGGGCAACCCAGTTTTCGCTCAATACTCGCACAATTTGGCTGGCAGAGGTGTAACCTTTGGCAAGTGTTTTATCAAATGACAAATTCATGGTAAACAGTATAAAATGGTGCAAAATTGTTATTAAAAAACGCATTCAATGCAGGGTTTATTGGTCGTTCAGCTTCGCCTCTAAAACGCAGTATAAATCGAATATAGCAAGTTTTAGTGCGAAATTTTCCCTTAATTTCATTAATTTATCGTCTATAGATTGACGTGGTGAATGCCCAATAGACCCTAATTTTAGCCATTTTTCCAAACCCATCACGCACCCTCTGAGCCTGCCATGACCGAGCCCGACCAGTCCCCTAAACATGCGTCTAACGAGTCAACCGACGCAGCAAACAATGCCCCACATACTCCCACCAACAACGCCCCAAACAACACGCCCAACACGATGCAAAAGCCCGCCCCCCGTACCGACGTGTCATTGGTGTGCGACAGCAAATCCCAATCGCATGGCTCGTTAAGCAAAACCAAAAAGCCAAAAAAAGGGCGACCGATTATTATGGTGTTGGCGTTGATGGGGCTGTTTTTGGCACTCATGGTGTATCGCACCGTGTTTGGCACATTAGAGCGTCCCGCAGGCGAGATGGTCGTGGAAGAAGGGCAAAGTTATTTCGGTTTGTTGCCCGAGTTTCAGGCGGGCGTGCCCATGTTTTCGAACACCCTTGCCAAACTTTATATCAAGGCGACGGTGGACACGCCTTTGCAGGCAGGCACGTATGCCATGCCTGACAACCCAAGTTTGCACAGTATGCTAGACGTGTTGACCGCCCCGCCAGTGGTGAAGCAAATCGACGTGCAAATCATCGAGGGCAAAACCGCCAAAACGTTATACCAAACCCTTGCAAACACCGAGGGTGTGGTACTGGAAGTCTTAAATAAAGACGGCACCCCAAAAGGCAACATGAAAGACTTGCTGGGTATTGACGCATTCACCCCCGATGGGGCGTTTGCCGAAAACGTAGAAGGCTGGTTTACCACCGATACGTATCAATAAAATGAAGGCGTGAGAGCCAAGCAGATTTTGCAAGATGTATCTGCTCGCCAACAAGGCATTTTAGATGAGGCATGGGCGAACCGTGCCAATGATTTGCCGTATGACACGCCCTATGACGCCTTGATTATGGCGTCCATCATCGAAAAAGAAACCAGCGTGCCTGAGGAACGAGCCAAGGTGTCGGCGGTGTTCGTCAATCGTTTACGTCAGGGCATGCGACTGCAAACCGACCCAACCATCATCTATGGCATGGGCGAGCGGTATGATGGCGACATCAAACGCAAAGACATTCAGGAAAAAACCGCTTATAACACCTACCAAATCGATGGTTTGCCCCCCACACCGATTGCGTTGCCATCGCAAGCGTCGATTGAAGCATCGCTCAATCCTGCCGACTTCGATGCTCTATATTTTGTGGCAACGGGGCATGGCGGACATAAATTCAGTAAAACGCTTGCTGAACATAACCGAGCGGTGCAAGACTATCTCAAAGTAATTCGGGCGAAGAAATAGTATGTCAGCCAAATTCATCACGTTTGAAGGCACGGAAGGCGTGGGTAAAACCACCGCCATAGCTCGACTTTGCGAGCGTTTGCGAGAAACGGGCACCCAAGTGGTGCAGACCCGTGAGCCAGGCGGAAGCGAGCTGGCAGAAAAATTACGGGCGATGCTGATTGATCCTGCTACCAAGATTGACGATGCCACCGAATTGCTACTCATGTTTACCGCTCGCAGTGACCATTTGCATCACACCATTTTGCCTGCTCTAAACGCAGGGAAATGGGTAGTTTGTGACCGCTTTATTGACTCTAGCGTGGCGTATCAAGGCTATGGACGCTGGCAGGGTGACCCAGATAAATTGGCTAAAATTGATGGCTTGATTGAAAACTTTGTGCCCCGATTGCCTGACATGACCCTATGGTTAGATTTACCGATTGCTGAAGGCATGGCAAGGGCAGGCAAGCGAGGGGAAGCTGACCGTTTTGAGGCGGAAGCCTTGGCGTTTTTTGAGCGAGTGCATCAAGGATTTGCCAAGCAACAACAGCGACACCCCAACCGCATCCACCGCATTGATGCCAGTGGTACGGTAGAGGCGGTCAGCGAGCGGGTGTGGCAAGCGGTGCAGGGGTTGGACTCTTAATCCAATTGCCAACCTTTATTCCATCACCTTTTCTTAACGTTTTTCGGGGGCTTTGGACGCAGCTGAAAAGCGGGCAACCGCTAACGCCCGAGCTTGTTTTTGTTTCTCAGTCACGTCCACCTCTTTGGGTTGCACCTCATTTTCGATGACTAATGCCACCAACTTATGCCCCGCCGAAATGTTGCCCTCAAACGCATCGGTAATGACGTGCAAATGTCCCTCTTTATTGACCGTATATAGCGGAATGAATTGCTTATTGTCGGCTCGATATTGAGTATAGCTGTAGCTATCGGTGATGTTGGTGATTTTTACCTTTGCCCCTTTGGACAGCATACTCGCCATTTTGGTATAAGTCGCATCTTTGCCAAATAGCCAATGTGACTTAAAGTTGGACATGACCTCATCTCGTTCTTTTTTGCCTTTATCATCGCTAAATTTGAGGCGGAAAATTTTCTGCTCGCCGAACTCGTGGCGGTAGTGCAATTCAGACAAGGTATTCATTTCTTTATCCACACTCATCGCAAACAGATGACCGATGCCGATGAGGTCAATATGACGGTCAGCGTGGTCGGACACAGGATTACCGAAATAGGTGCGTAAGCCCTGCATTCGAGCCTTCGCCACGTTGGTGTAATTATTATGAGCAACCAGTACGTCAAAACCTTGGTCTTTAAGCGATTCGGCAACCAGTAGCGATATAGGGTTTGACCCGACCACTAATACGCCATTGCTGGCAGGCTCACGCACGCCGAGCAAATTGCCCACTAGCTTTGACCCCAAACCCTGAATCAACACCGAACCAAAAATCCCCATAAACACTAAGCGACACATTCCACAGCCTCAAATGGAAATTTATAAATATGTCTACTGAATGTTATTATTATTATTATTATTAATATTATTATTTCCTTATCATTTCTCTTTAAATGAGACTGTTTTTGTAG
>JAAXIL010000159.1 GCA_012270355.1 Psychrobacter sp. | reverse complement strand
CCGCCCTTTCACGGCGGTAACAGGGGTTCGAATCCCCTACGGGATGCCACTTATTTTGTAGTCACTGATGAACTCTCATCAGTTTAAAAGGTTCAGTCCGCTCAGACTGAACCTTTTTTTGTGCTTTTTGACTTGTATGCTTCGTGGTTATATGCCCTGCACTGAAATTCTCGTAAGTTTAAGTAACGAGTGATACACAAAGGTATGAAAAAGACACATTTCCTATCACTACCTCGCATTTATTACACTAATATTATGCCATTGAAAGTTATTCGATATTTTTCACTTGATTAAAGACTTATGCTCAAGGTTTAAGCATTTATTCATTTAAACGTTAAATATCAGACTTATTTATTTTTTATTTGAGAGGAAGTAGTAATGACTCCAGTTCACACTCCACAGCGTCGCCCATCATGGCGTGGCGTATTGGCAGGCCTGCTTATGGGCATTGTGACTGCCATGGCAATGGCAGCGATTGCCTTAATCTTAAGCTCATTTTTACCGTTTGATCTGCAAGGTACTAGCATTGCAGCGGGGATTTATGCGGCATTAACGGCATTACTTAGTGCCTTTGTGGCTGGCTATTTTGCAGTGAAGTGTTCTGCTCCCGAAGCCTTGTTTGGCGACGGCACAGACATTGACCCCAAAGATGCATCTTTGACAGGTATGCTAACTGCTGCTGCCATTGTGTTGGCATCTACCTTATTTGCCATCAATGGAGCGACCAGTATTTTGTCAACCGCAACCAATGCGGTAGGTAGCACGGTCAGCACGGTAACACAAGCCACGGCAGGTGTAGCATCTGCTGGTGCAGGTGTTGTAGGTGCGGCTGCAGGTGGTGTGGCTCAAAATGTAGACATGCAGCAAATGCAACAACAAGCCGAGCAGGTTTATAATCAAGTGACTGGTGAAATCAGTCGCAATGATGTCGAGCAATGGGTAGCAAAAAACACCGACGGGCTGACGCAAGAGCAAATTAATGCAGCAACCGATGTGGTGCAAAGAAAGGCAAACCAAACCAAAGCAGAAGCTATGTCGCTTGATTTTACTGACCTTGACACTTGGAAAAATATCGATACCATCGCTAAAAACCGTTTAGCAGGAATCGAGCAGGACTTGACGGGTGATGAACTCATCAATGAGCTTGAGCAAGAAGGTTTGAGCGAAGCTCAAGCACAGCAGGTACGTACCGAGGTACTTGCCTCATTTAATGAATACAAAGCAGAGTCTGAGCAGTATGTGGCACAAGCCAAACAGACGGCTGATCAAGCCATGCTAAAAGCGGACCAAGCACTGCAACAAGCAGAAGATGTAGCTCGCAAAGCAGCTTTATATTCAGGTTTATTTTGGTTAATCAGCACGCTACTCACCTTTGCTGCCAGTATCTTTGGGGCGAAAAAAGCAGCGGCAAATTATCGTTTGCAACGTCCAATTGTGACGTATGGCGATAACGTACGCTAATTTATATCCATTACTTCTATACAAAAAACCCAGCTTAAATGTGCTGGGTTTTTGATTATTGCTGTATTGATGTAAGGGGTTGATTGTCATGGCGGATACTTTTTATTCAATCCTAATTCCGATAATCGCAGGAATGCCCTGACGTACTACTTCCATCGTTACCACGCCCTCACTGGGCAACTTCTCTAGAGCACTCGCAAAATCTTCGATGCTGGTGATTTCTTTTTGGTGCAGATTGGTAATCACATCGCCCGCCTGCAAGCCTGCCTGTGCCGCCAAACCTGTCGGGTCAACCGCTGTGATGAGGACACCACTGCCGCCAAGCGTTGCCTTGTCTTGCTCGGTCAATGCCCGCAAACGTAGCCCCAAACGGGTACGATTGTCCGATGGCATTACCTCGTCTGATGTGGTGTCCATCGGGGCATCTGCCAATTGTCCTTGCAAGCGTATTGTTGCACCATTCCGAATCACCTCCGCACTAAAGTCATCTTGTGGGCGTGAGCGGTTGATTTCATTCACCAAATCCGATGATTCCAAGATGGTTTTGCCATTAAACGTGGTGATAATGTCGCCCGTTTCAAGCCCAGCCGTTTCGGCAGGCGAATCGGGCGACACTTTAATGAGTAACGCCCCTTGTGGTTTCGCAAGCCCGTAGGCTTCTGCTAAGTTACGGTCAATATCCTGCGGGAACACGCCCAGATAAGGGCGGAGCACTTTACCCGTCGCTTTAAGCTGATTAAAAATGTCCATGCCCTCATCAATGGGAATGGAAAACGACAAGCCCATATACCCTCCCGTGCCACTAAAAATGCGAGAGTTAATGCCAATCACTTCTCCATCCGCGTTGAACAAGGGTCCGCCCGAGTTGCCCGGGTTTAACGCCACGTCAGTTTGGATAAATGGCACGGTGGCATCGCGTGAAAAGTTGCGAGATTTGGCACTGACAATGCCTGCCGAAGCAGAATAGTCAAAGCCAAATGGTGAGCCAATCGCCAATACAGGCTCACCCACTTGCACCGTGCTTGAACGACCGATGGGCACTGCAGGATACCTCCCCGAGGCTTTGGGCTTGCCCTTTAGCACTGCCACCTCCGAGCGATCATCGCTACCGACGAGTTCGGCATCGAGTTCGGTGCGATCATTGAGGGTCACGGCGATGGTGTCCGCCCCCTCAATAACGTGGTGATTGGTCAACAAATAGCCGTCGCCACTGACAAAAAATGCCGTGCCATACGCCCTCTCAATAGCAGGGGCTTGATTGGGGATTCGCACTCGATTACCAAAAAATTGGCGTAAGAGTTCTGCGGTTTGAGCCTGTGCCAATTCCGCTTCGCTAACTTGCTTGGTGACATTCACCCGAGCTACCCCCGGGCTAACTTGCTTTACTAGAGGCCAAAAATCGCTAGCCGACACCGCTAAGGAAGCAGGTTGCCGGAGCGT
>JAAXIL010000220.1:10018-14807 GCA_012270355.1 Psychrobacter sp. | reverse complement strand
GATAAAGAGGTTAGTTCAATCTCAATCAATCCGCAAAAAAACACTCAATCGGATGGACTTACAAACCGCTATCCGTTAAAAACAGATAGACTATCTGCTTCTCGCCCGCTCGACAGCGTGACGGTGCAACTGGCGTTTGTGGACAAGTTTGACTTGCTTGATAAACTTGCTCCAGAGCCAGCTAAATTGTATTTGAAATTATGCCAACAATTACTTGACCAAACGATAAATAAGGTGTTGAGCTTGCCCCGTTTGCAAGGCATCCAGTCGCATCAAAGCGTGCCATTCGGCGAGAGTGGGGCAATGGTTGAGCTGACCGCCCAGCCCCATGCCAAAAATCAATTGGCATTGGCAGGCGTGTTGCTTGCCAAAGCGATCCTGATGGCAAATAAAGTGGTGTGGATAGAGTCAAGACGGCTGAAACGCTTTGCCCTCGACATGAAAGCTGGGGTTAGTGACACGCTGGCTCACGAGCAGATGCGTCAACTGCTTGCTCATCATAATATCGACAGTGATGTATTGGTGCTATTGCCATCGCTTGGGCTGACTCAACTTAAAGGACAAATTGAACTTGCCGAATACCCTAACCCAATGACAGTCGCCGAACGTGATTGTGCCGTCTTGGCTGGAGTAAACGATGAGCGAATGGCGGATTTGGTGGACATTCGGCGGGCGGTATTGCTACCCGAGGCGTGACTAATAACAAAAAAGCGATAGCGTATTTTCTAAAGCTAATGTTCGTGCTAGGCTATCGCTATCAAAATGGGCAAACTCAATAACTACACAGTTTTAGTGTCAAGTTTTTAATAGCATATATTTTCAATAACATATAAAGGAAAAAGCCATGAGCGATAATGATTTAGACGATTACGATGACGACTTTGAAGGCGATGACTTTGAAGGTGATGAGGCTGAAGACGAAACAGTCGAAAGCATTGCTAATAATTCAAGCCTAACTAGTCTCGAGAAACGGCGATTAATCGACAATCTGATGGAAGAAAAACGCCTTGCTCGAGAGCTAAAAGACGGCTTTGATGACGACTTTGACGATGAAGATGACGACGATTTCGATGACGACTTAGACAATGATGATAAGCAAGATGATGAGGATGCCTAATGGCACTAACAATAGATGAGCTAAAGCAGTATTTGGATTCTGATGCCAACGAATACGGCTTAGACTCGGTAGCAACGCATGGTTTTTTGTCGGCAAGTGTGGTTGGCAGACCGCTGAGCGATTGGCAAGCGGTGTATTTTGACGGACAGCAAGATGCGGTAGCACAGGACGTTAAGAAAGCCTTAACCGAATGGCGAGAGGCGTTACTTGATGACTTACAAAATGAACAGGAAATTAATTTACCGTTCTTAGCAGACGATGGCGATACCAATAATCTGAACAACGATCAGAACGACGAACAAGACATGGACTTCTCGCCCGAATCTGATTTAAGTGCGTGGTGTGTCGGTTTTGTCGATGCCATGTATGGCAACCTTGATGAGCAAGAGTCCGATGAAAGTAGCACAGAATCTGACTGTTTTGCCGATGACGAGCTAGTCGATGACGTGGCAATGCTAACTTTGCCGATGAGGGTGTTTAGTGGCGTGGACGTAGTAACCGATGGCGACGGACAGATCATCGAACAAGACGAGGGATTTGCCGAGTTACGCCAAGATCACGCATCGCTTGCACAGATGGCAAACAGCATTGAGGGTAATTTAACTGAACTGTATTTGTTGTTTCATACGGAAGAATAAGCATTAGCCTGTGAACAAAGATGCTAATGTTGTTTGCCCTCTCGATAGATAAAGAAAGAAATAAACAAGCTTACTTAAGGGTAAACCATGAAAAATGCGGTTTCGCGTCCTGATTTGGGCTATCAGTGTTCAATCGTTCGGGCAGGGCAAGTCGTTCAATCGAGCTCAGAAAAAAACCTGACTTATAATAATGGACTACTCGGAAATCTTAAAACAGTCATGACCATGAATATTGACCAAAGAAGCAAAAAACCCTTATATTCAAGTAATTTGTCATGATGTCGTCAATCAAATACGCTAAAAAATGAGTCGTCAAAATGCAACTTTCAAACCTAGAACACCTGCCCAATTTTCACATTACCGAACGTCTCGATGTGGTGTATGGCAGTACCGTCCGCTCCAAACACGTCGGCAAAGACTTGTTTGCAGGGCTAAAAAACATTGTGGGCGGTGAGTTGACGGCTTATACCGAACTGCTTGAAGAATCCCGCCAACAAGCAATTGACCGCATGGTCGCCAAAGCTCAAGCGATGGGAGCGGATGCTGTGGTAGGCGTGCGATTTTCCACCTCGAATATCGCACAAGGAGCCTCAGAATTGTTTGTGTATGGCACAGCAGTTCGAGCCGTACCATTGGAACAAGCCCATCATAACGCTTTAAATCGCCCTTTTGATAGTCAACACCCTACGACCCAGAAGGCTTTTGAGCAAGACAAGCCAAACCCGTTTCAAACGCAATCGCCTCCGCTTAAAAGTTCACCTTCAAACCCATCTGATACCTCAATAGCCCCAGCTTCCCCAACACATGATGGGCAAAAACCGCCACCTTTGGCTTGAATGAGCACAAATTGAGGACATCTCATGTCTATCTGGCAAACGATTAGTGACTTTCTGTTAAACAACCTGATTTTTATCTTGTTGTTTGTTGTGGGATGGGTGTTTGGGCGTAAAAATGAACATGATCATTTCAAGTCGCTTGCCGAAGCCGAAGCAACGCTTGGTCATATCATCATCTCAAGTGAGCGTTTTTATCGCCCAAACTTACCGTCCACTACGCAAGGGGTGTTGGTTGTCGGAAGTGTGGTCATTGGGCAGGATTACTTTAAAATGATTGTCGCCCGTATCTTGAGTTTATTCGGCAAAAATCTCACCACTTACGAAACCTTGCTGGTACGAGCCAGACGAGAAGCGATTGTGCGGATGAAACGAGAGGCTCAGTTTATGGGCTACAATCAGGTGTATGGCATTCGCCTTGAGGTGACGACATTGGACGAAGTCGGGGCAATGGTAGAAGCAATTGCGTATGGCACCGCCGTTTATACAGTCGGTAACCGAAAAGTACCACCGCCGTTGCCTCCGCAATAAAAAAACCGACGCTTATTATACGTCGGTTTTTTTATGACAATTTGTTTATCCTTAGATTTACATGTTCGGATAGTTAGGTCCACCGCCACCTTCAGGCGTGACCCAAGTAATATTCTGTGACGGATCTTTGATGTCACACGTTTTGCAATGCACGCAGTTTTGGGCATTGATGACAAAGGTCACGTCATCATCTTTAGTGACAACTTCGTACACGCCAGCTGGGCAATAAAGTCGAGCAGGTTCAGCGTATTTGGGTAGATTGACCTCAATCGGCACGGTTGGATCAGTGAGTCGCAAATGACAGGGCTGGTCTTCGGCGTGGTTGGTGTTAGAGATAAACACCGACGACAATTTATCAAAGGTCAGCTTACCGTCTGGCTTCGGATAAGTGGGCTGAAACGCATTTTTTGCCGCTTCAAGTTGAGCAAAGTCGGGTGTGGTGTCGTGCAAAGTAAACGGCATCTTACCACCGAGCAAATTATGCTCGACAAATGTAAATGCCCCGCCCAAATATAAGCCATATTTGTGGATGGCAGGCGAAAAGTTGCGAGCTTCATAGTTGTCTTGATACAACCATGAATTTTTGTAACTTTCAGCATAGGCAGTGACTTCGTCGTGTTGACGACCCGCTTGCAAGGCGGCAAAAATAGCTTCAGCGGCAAGCATCCCTGATTTCATGGACGTATGCGTGCCCTTGATTTTGGCAGGATTCAAAAAGCCCGCATCATCGCCAATCAAAACACCACCTGGGAAAGTCAGTTTCGGCAAAGAGTTCAAACCGCCTTTTGCCAATGCTCTGGCTCCATATGAAATACGTTTACCACCTTCCAGCACTTCTTTAATAATTGGATGCGTCTTTAAACGCTGCATCTCATCAAACGGCGATACATAAGGGTTTGAGTAGGATAAATCTACGACCAAACCAAAGCTAACTTGGTTGTTTTCGTCATGGTATAACCACCAACCACCCGACGACCCTGTCTCGGTTAAAGGCCAACCAAGGCCGTGCAAAATTACCCCAGGTTCGGCTTTGGCTGGGTCAATCTCCCACAATTCTTTAAGTCCGATGCCATAATGTTGTGGGTCACGTCCTTCGTCTAGCTTAAAGCGATTAATCAGACGCTTACCTAAGTGACCTCGGCACCCTTCGGCAAACATGGTGTATTTAGCAAGTAGTTTGTAGCCAGGTTCATAGCTACCTTTCTCCTCACCTTCAGCAGATATCCCCATGTCGCCTGTAATGACGCCACCTACTGAGCCATCTTCGTTATAAAAAATGTTTTGGGCCGCAAAACCAGGGACCATCATTACTTCAAGTTCTTCAGCTTGCTCCGCCATCCACCGCACCACGTTGCCCAGCGAGACGATATAATTGCCATCATTGTGCATGGGAGCAGGCACAAAAGCGTCTGGCGTTTTGATCGAACGGGTGGCGGAGTTTAAGAAATACACTCGGTCTTCTTTGGCGGGTACATTAAGCGGTGCCCCTTTTTCTTTCCAATCGGGCATCAGCTCATTTAGAGCACGAGGTTCAATCACCGCCCCCGATAAAATGTGAGCCCCAAACTCCGAGCCTTTTTCGACCACGCACACCATAAACTCGTCGTTACCTGCTTCAATGGCGAGTTGACGCAAGCGAATGGCGGCGGCAAGCCCAGAGGGTCCACCGC
>JAAXIL010000220.1:9585-10008 GCA_012270355.1 Psychrobacter sp. | reverse complement strand
TCTACTTATCTGGCGAGTTGACTTATGCTAATTGCGGATTCAAGCGCTTTTTTTCCACCGCTGAAGATGTACAAATCAAAATAAATCTCTTCACGCTCTGCCTCTAGCATGGGCGTCTCGGCGACGGCATTGGCTGTGGTGATGTTTATGGTGTCGGCATTATCAAGCGTAGATTCTGGTGTTGCGTTGACGGTTTCTGAAGTGGGTGTTTCTGACATAGGGGTATCCTTTAGGCTGACAGGGGAGGGGGCAGTATAAAACACCCCAGCCCTTAGCTGGCAATCAGATGATAAAAAGGTTTGGTTTAAGCAAATTTTGCCGACCATAACCATAAATATTGAAAAGTGTTACCTATTATAAAAGAAAAGTTCAATAATCTCGACATCATTTGTGACTAAGGCGTGATATAGTCAATACTTGAAA
>JAAXIL010000220.1:6339-9575 GCA_012270355.1 Psychrobacter sp. | reverse complement strand
GGTCATGAGTTCAAACCACTTATGGAGTTTACAGAAAAGTATGATATTAAATTTCTTTCATATAATCTGATTTTATTCACCTCTATTAGTCAAAATGTTATATGTCAAATTCAAATATAAGTAATAGCCTAAACCAATTGAGCGAACTGCTACAGCAAACCGAAGCAGAGCAATCTAAAACGTCGAAAAATGCGGATGATAAGCAATTCGTGAAACGGCGAGGACGTGCCATCCCGCCTTTAGAGAAGTGGCATCCCGAAAATTGCGGAGATATGAACCTTGTGATTAAAGCCAATGGAGAGTGGTTGCATGAATTCAGTAATATGCCTCGTCAGGCTTTGATTGATTTGTTCGATACGGGGCTATGGATAGAAGGTAACAATGACGCTCCTGAGTACTATTTGAAAACCCCCGTCGAAAAAATTCGTATTGAGGTGGAAGACGTCCCATTTTTGGTGACGGACGTGAATGTTATTCAACAGCCGGATGCATCAGGCAACCCTCAACACTGGTTGGAGTTTGAAACCAGCACAGGTGATGTGGTGGTGCTGGATGCTGACCATCCGCTTGAAATGCGTGAATTTGAGGGGCAAGATAGACCTTATATGCCCATCCGTTTTGGTATGGATGGCGTATTATCACGTCAAGTTTATATGCATTTAACTGAACTTGGCGAGATTAAACAATTAGATGATAAAACGCAGCTTACCTTGCAAAGTGGTGGGCAAAACTATGTGTTAAGTGTTGCAAATTAGCTCATGTTATCCATGACATTAATAACGCAGTGAATGACGCCATGAACCTGTCCACTTTATCTGCTCCCATTGGCGTGTTTGATTCGGGATTAGGTGGATTATCAGTTTATCAACATTTGCAAGCTCAGCTTCCGTATGAGCGGGTTATTTACTTTGCCGATACGCTCAATGTTCCGTATGGCAATCGTTCGGCTCAAGATATTGTCAGATTGACCGAACTTGCAGTGAGTTGGCTTGTACATGCGGGATGCAAGTTGATTGTTATCGCTTGCAATAGTGCATCTGCGTATGCGTTGGAGCGAGTGCGTACCTTGTATCCAGCTGTGCCAATTGTTGGGCTTGTGCCTGCTTTAAAACCTGCCGTGCTGGCAAGCCAAAATAAGCAGGTAGCAGTGCTAGCGACACGTGCCACGCTAGAGGGAGAGCTTTTGGCTCGGGTCATCAATGAATATGCCACACCGCACGCCGTTAAAGTGATTAAGTATTTTGATGCCGACTTAGTGCCGTGGGTGGAAGCAGGGATGCCAACCGATGCTCCTCCTGCTAAACGGCTGCGAGAGATGTTAAATGTGTGGACAGGGCAGGGGGTTGACTTTTTAGTGCTGGGTTGTACCCATTATCCGTTTTTCCGTCCCTTTTTGGAGCAAGAAATTTTTCATAAAAATTATAATTTACGAATTGTAGATTCAGGCAAAGCCATCGCAGATAGAGTGGTCTCACTATTGAAACAGCACAAGATGATGAATAGAAATAGCTCGGACATTGTTGCACGCATTGAAGCTTACAGTATAGAGGATGTTGTCCATCGACCAGCTAAAGTTCATACAGATTTGCAAGCACCTGCCTTACAATTTTATTATACCGATATAAGCCATGAGGCTGAGACCCTGCAACAAAAAGTTAAACAGCTTTTGACAGGCAGTACAAATTTCTGATGCTTAAGATAAACTGATTGATAACTGGTTGAAAATGCATGACCTACGAGTACAAAACGGCCCTAACTTAAGATAGAATATACAAAAGTTTAGCATTTCACTAAAGCTTAACTATCTGGTGTTTAGGTAATAGACTAAGAGTGTTTTGATTCATTCGTGTTTTAAGTCTGAACGCCAATGTCACTTTTTGAGTTAACTCATCACAACTTTAAAGACGTTTGCATGACCAAACAGCGATACCATGCCCATCTGATTGCCGTATCTGACCACCACCCTGAGTTACTCAGTGATTTGCACCTGCATTTGGCAGATGAGGTGTTTTTCACTCAAGATTTGCCTCGCCATTCCTCTCGTGCGGCGAGTTATAGCAGGCAGTGTATTGATGAGTGTGATTTGGCGATTATGTTGCTGTTGGGGAGCTACGGTGAGCCCAATGCGACAGGAGTTAGTCAATTACACCTCAGCTATCTTAGTGCAAAGACCAAACAAAAGCCCATTTTGATTTTGGTTAAATCGCCGTCGGCTGACAGCACCGTCTCCCGACAGTTAAGCGATTTTATTGACATGGTGGAGGAGCGAGATTCTCAGAATATTTATTATTTTTCATCAGAAATAGACTTTGAAGCAGTGTTGGCAGATGGCTATCGTGTGGTCTCTAATGGATTGTCTGAGCAAGCAGGATGGCAAAAGGTGTCAGATAATCAATCGGTTCATGCCTTGGCTAAATTTAGCTCCTTTACCAATATCTCGACTTTCAGCCCTCCGAGCAAAGAGGTTACGGCAGATGGCGTCAATCTTCGAGAGCAATTGTTAGCGAGCAGTACGCTTAGCGATTTATAGCAGCTAGATTTGGCAAAATGGTCTGATATTAAAAAGGCGACAACAGATAAGTCTGTAAACCAAAATCAGCAACAATTTGACAACCCAAGTCACGTTCATCCTTTCACTGCGTCATCCTTGCCCACTTCATTACACGAAGAGTTCACCATTAGCTATGATGCCCACGCCTATCAGCATGGCAATCTTAAACACGTTCATTTAACCACCACCACCACATGGCAGCAGGTTTTAGACTGTTTAAATGAGCTTAATGAAACTTTTTCTACCGATGCCATCTATCGTAAACTCAATGATATGGTAGCAAAAACTGCCATGCAACAAGTGACGAAGATGCTACCAATGGCTCATGCGGTGTCTAATTGTCAAATAAATCAGGCAGATTTTGACCACATGCTCGAACAGTTGCAAGCCTTTGATTGGCTCGAACAAACTGCTTTATCACGTTCGAATCGCCCTTTATGGCAACTCAAGTTATGATTCTGATTGAAACAGTGTGTAAGTATAATTTGTTTAAGCAGGCATGAATTGAGTAACCATTATTCTGAGCAGCTAATTTTGCCTAAGTCTTGCTAAATGATGACATTAAACCTAAAATTGAGCCTTTATCCTTATTATTTATCATTAAGAGTAATGGAGTTTTGAATGAGTAGCCCAAAATCAGATGCCCTAAAAACTGAGATTGACCAGCTTGATAATGCCAGGCACG
>JAAXIL010000220.1:5773-6329 GCA_012270355.1 Psychrobacter sp. | reverse complement strand
TAGAGGATCAAGTGGCGGACATGAAGCGACGTGGCATCAATCCTAATATTGGTTACGATGACCTAGATGCTGAAAAAGATGATAACTGGGGCAACGACAATTGGAAAGAAAATGGCAAATGGGAACCGAAAACCCCTGCCGACCTTGATGAAAAAGCTCGGGATAATTGGAATGGCGATAATGGTGATGCTGATGCTCCGCCAATTGTCTAAATTCGCTGTAGGCTACGCATCACTTCTGCAATTATTTTATCTCAAGCTCAATTAAATAGCTAAACAAAGCCGAGCTAAAGCCGTTATGATGACTTCTCTTGACACGCTTTGGCGTGATATTTCTCAATACGCTCAGCACTTTTTACAAGACCATGTCTCGCTGAAAGATACCGAAATTGTGCCTTTGACATCGGTCCTTGGGCGGGTGCTCGCCAAAGACTTAACCGCTAATTTTGCAGTTCCTCGCCACGACATAACTGCGATGGATGGCTATGCGTTAAGAGTTGCAGATAATAAAAATGATAAATCAATGTCACCGAACACAGCTCTAAACAAAGTCGGTG
>JAAXIL010000220.1:1495-5763 GCA_012270355.1 Psychrobacter sp. | reverse complement strand
GATGTCAATTGTAGAAAATTTTGCATTGATTTTGCAGAAAATAACATTGATAATTCAATGTCAGCGCACACCTCGCTAATCTTAGTCGGTGAATCCAAAGCAGGTCAGCCATTTACAGGTAGCGTCGGATCAGGCGAGGCAATCAGAATTTTTACGGGTGCGGTTGTTCCATCCGATTGTAATACGGTTGAGATGCAAGAAAATGTTGAGCGATTAAAAAGTTCTGACGGCAATTATACTGGACCGACCATTCGCTTATCCCAAGCTGTCAACGTCAATGCCAATATCCGCAAACAAGGCGAAGAAGTCAGTAGGGGCGAAACCTTGCTGACGATGGGAACGCTGATCCGCCCGCATCATTTGCCATTGCTGGCAAGTTTAGGGTTTAGCGAACTCTCCGTTTACACTCCTCTAAAAGTCGGTTTGATTGCATCGGGTGATGAGCTTGTCGCAGTGGGCGATATGATGGCAGACGACTTGCCATCACAGGCAATTTTTAATTCTAATACGCCTACGCTAAAAGGGCTACTTGCAGAGTTGCCTGTAGAGATTATCGATTATGGCATTTTGCCCGATGATTTTGAGCAAACCAAAGCCATGCTATCGCAAATGGCTAGTGAATGTGATGTGGTGGTCAGCAGTGCAGGCGTATCGGTAGGTGAGCACGACTATCTGATCCAGGCAATCGAAGCCATTGGTAAGATTAATCATTATAAAATTGCCATGAAACCTGGTAAGCCTTTGGTGTTTGGCTCGTTAAGTAAGTCAAAGCCTAAATTAAACGAAGGCGACCACAGTGACAGTGGCGACAATATTAATAGCCAAGCTTTATATTTTGGTTTACCAGGTAATCCGCTATCGACCTTTGTTGGTGGGATGCTGATTGTCAAACCTGCTTTATGGCAACTTGCAAAAGCCAACCATCCCCCTAAACCTGCCCGTATTCAAGCCACATTGACCCAAGACATATCCAAGCGAGCAGGGCGACGGGATTTTCAAAGGGGTGTGATATCGCAGGATGAGTCAGGGTTATGGACGGTTGCCCTTGCAGGTAAGCAAGATTCGCATCGTATCAAGCAGTTGAGCGGGGCGAATTGCTTGATTGATTTGCCTGAAGATAGCGGAGATATCGCATCGGGCGAACAGGTTTGGGTGTTGCCGTTTGGTTGGATGATTTGAGAAAATCTATTTTTTAGAGCTGATGCAAATGCATCGTATGTGTCCATTAGACTTCATGGTATTCACTTATATAATGACACGCATCATTAAATTGCTCAGGTGTATTCAGGTTTGCCAAGGGTTGCCAAAATTTTGGCATCGGTGACCTTCTGACAGACCAATTGTCAGCATGATTCGAGTTCGAAATATCAGAAATAAATCGCATCACTTGGCGATTGCCCGAATCGAGGAAGTTTCGCAAAGGCTTGATTAATGATGCGTGATACAGACCCAATAGAGGATAGCTTTGGTTATTTATTGGATTGTCTTCAATAGAAATAAGATAGTTAATGGCGGGCAGGCTCCTACACTGCTGCTCAAAATGGACGTGGGTTTGATGCTGATGTGGTGGCGACTCACTATAATGATATAGATCTGAACGAATTAACAAATCCCATAGGCGATCCGCTTTTATCAAACTGTCACAACTGATTACCAATAGATAGGGCAGATAGGGTGTCCGCTGTTCAGCTGTGTTAAAAAGCTCACTTGTATTTAATGTAGATTGGTTGCGATTAACACTATCGCTGTCTTTGATTCCTGTACTACCAAGATTGCTGATGGGCATTTGCTTAGATAATGTCATCAAACCTGATAAAATTGCTCCTAGTGCCCCCACGCCTTTATAAACTTGCGTCTCGTGATGGTTTTGATTGTCGCTTAAGTTGTCGGTGACATTGTTTTGAATGTTATTATTTAGACAAGTCTGTTTGGGTTGATAGTCTGAGATATGCTCAATAAAGACACCTTGAGTCTTAAGTTGTTCTGCAAGCGTGTCATTCACGCTAAAGCCTTGTCCATTGTCAGCAATCCATATCGGTACCCCAAATGCTCTAGCATATTGAACATGGTGCTCAAGCAAGGTCAAACCCGAGGGTAGTTTCATTAATGCTTTTGGGGTTCCCATGCGTCGAGATTGTCCGCCAGCTAGAATTAAAACGCCTGAAGGGAGAAGTGGAAAAGGAGTCGGCATAGGCTCAGAAGAGAATAGGGGTGTTAAGTATGTTTAAAAACTGCTTAATTAATCGAAAAAATAGGCAATAAAGTTGTCTGCTATCGATGATGAGCTCTGGGTTGACAATGCATCAAATACCCGAACAAATGTCTTTGTATATTTCATCAAACTCACCAATGACGCTTAAATCTCAACCCAAACCTCATTCCCTTTTAAACTGACGGCATAACTGCCAATCTGCACGTCGTCATCGTCCAAACATTGCCCAGTGGCAAGGTCGAAGCGTTGCTTATACATGGGTGAGGCGACATATAACACCTCTTGTGGCTCGTCGTCAACTACTCTTGTCGTTCCCCCAATCAAGCCTCGGGATAGAATGTTGGTTTGACTAAAGGGGTCAAAGTTTTAGATGGCGTACAATTCGTCATCAAGGGTGAGAAAAATGGCAATTTGTTTGCCTGCCACCAAGGCACATACACCTGTTTCTGGCACAATGTCGTCTAAGGGGCAGATGGCTTGCGGTGTTGATGACGCTGTTGTTTTCGTTGGGTCATCGGTTGAGATAGTCATGCTGGACATGGTGTTCCTTAATTTGGTAAATCAATCAAATGGTCGCTAATAATTTTCTCAACCTCGTTATGTTCCAGTAAAAACATAACGAGGTGCTTTATTCGTAACTTTTAATTAGACAGGTTTGTCATTAAGCAGGCTCATAAATCTTAACCACACCGTCATCTGCCCGTTCAGCAGGGGTGGCAGGGCGGATTTGTTTTCTCTCGGTGACAAACACCACGTTATCATCAGCTTTTTCGCTATTCACAAAATGGCGGAAGCGTTTGAGTTTTTCGCTATTGGTGATGGTCGATTTCCATTCACATTGATAATTGTCCACATTCGCTTGCATTTGTGCTTCTAATTCATCGGCAATGCCAAGGCTGTCGTTTATGACCACGGCTTGAATGTATTCAAGTCCGCCTTCCATTTTTTCTCGCCACACCGACGTACGTTGCAGTTTATCGCCTGTTTTAATGTAAAACATAAGGAAGCGGTCAACATACCGCACCAAGGTTTCGGTATCGAGGTCGCTGGCAAACAGCTCGGCATGGCGAGGTCGCATACCACCATTGCCACATACATATAAATTCCAACCATTTTCGGTGGCAATCACGCCCACGTCTTTGCCTTGAGCTTCGGCACATTCACGCGTGCAACCTGACACGCCCATTTTGATTTTATGGGGCGAACGCAAGCCCTTGTAACGGTTTTCTAAACGCAGTGCCAGCCCCACGCTGTCGTCCACACCATAACGACACCATGAATTGCCGACGCAAGATTTCACCGTGCGTAGCGATTTGCCGTAGGCATGTCCAGTTTCAAATCCAGCGTCAATCAGGCGTTGCCAAATGTCGGGTAATTGCTCTACCCTTGCCCCGAACAAATCAACCCGTTGTCCGCCCGTGATTTTGGTATATAGCCCAAATTCTTTTGCCACCTCACCCAGCACGATCAGTTTGTCAGCAGTGATTTCCCCGCCAGCAACCCGAGGCACCACCGAATAAGTACCATCTTTTTGAATATTACCTAAGAAATAGTCGTTGCTGTCCTGCAAACCAGCGAGTGACGTTGCCAAAATATAGTCATTCCAACAGGAAGCTAAAATGGAAGCCACTGTCGGTTTGCACACCTCGCACCCATGCCCCGTGCCATGCTTGGCAAGCAATGCTTCAAAGGTGTGAATATCGCCCACCCGAATCAGGTGATACAATTCTTGGCGGGAATAGGCGAAATGCTCGCATAAATGGTTGGTGACTTCGATGCCCAGTTTGGCAAGCTCGTGGTTGACCGTGTCTTTGACCATTTGCACGCACCCACCACACCCCGTGCTGGCTTGGGTGATAATTTTTACGTCGTCAAAGCTGTGTGCCCCGTCGCTCACTGCCCCGCAAATGTCGCCTTTGCTGACGTTATAACAAGAACAAATGGTCGCCGTGTCGGGCAGATTGTCCACGCCCATCGCTGGCTTTTCGACGTTGGGTAAAATCAAACTTTCAGGCTGGTCGGGCAAATCCATGTCGTTTAAGAACAGTTGCAATAG
>JAAXIL010000220.1:0-1485 GCA_012270355.1 Psychrobacter sp. | reverse complement strand
CCTATCGAACTCGGTGCGGACCTCGATGTCACATTCCTAGTGCATGTCCCCTTCGTCGGGAATGTTGACCTGGGCAAAATCACGGTTGGGCTCACTGATGGCCGAGTAATCCTCGGTATCGCCCACCAATACTGCCCCAAGAAGGCGATTGCCATCGCTGTCGGTCACCAGTTTTTTATACACGCCTGTTTTTGAATTTTGATAGACGAAACTCAACGCATCTGGGGTTTTGCCGTGAGCGTCACCAATACTGCCCACGTCTACCCCCATCAGTTTGAGTTTGGTGCTCATGTCTGCCCCAGCAAACTGTCGTTCCTTATCGCCTGCGATGATATCGGCACAAATGCTCGCCATCGTGTAACCCGGTGCAACCAGTCCGAATACCTTGTTGTCCCACACCGCACATTCACCGATGGCAAAAATATTGGCGACGCTGGTGCGACATTCGTTGTCAATTAGAATGCCACCTCGTTCGCCAAGTGCTAGCCTTGCTTGTTTGCCCAATGCATCTTGCGGTCGTATGCCCGCACTGAATAAGATCAAATCGGTGTCGAGCGAATCGCCATCGGCAAACTGCATGGTTAAGGTCGCATCGGTTTTTTCACTGCCACCACCGCTGTTGTCCACAATGTTTTGCGTATTTTTGCCCGTATGCACGGTCACGCCCAAATCTTCAATTTTTTGTTTGAGCAATTGCCCGCCGGCGGTGTCCAGTTGCACTGCCATCAATTGCGGGGCAAATTCCACCACATGTGTCTCTAACCCAAGCGTCACCAACGCCTTACACGCCTCAAGTCCCAGTAACCCTCCGCCAACCACCACACCTCGGGTCACGTTGTCTTGTCTGGCGGTGGCAATAATGCCATCTAAATCCTCAATCGTGCGATACACATGGCAATGCGGGTGGTCGTTGCCAGCAATCGGTGGCACAAATGGATAGGATCCTGTTGCCAATACCATCACTGCATAATGAAGCGTTTTGCCATTGCTGGTTGTTAAAAGATTGGCGGTGGTGTCGATGCTGTCCACCGACTCGCCCAGATGAAGCGTTACCCCTGAAGTGGCATAAACCTGCTGATCCACCAAATTTAGCTGATCGGCATCACCATGTTCAAAGTAGCTAGAGAGATACACTCGGTCATAGGCAGGGCGGGACTCTGCCCCAAACACATGGATTTGATGCGTCTGATGCAATCCTTTTTCGATGGCTTTTTCAACAAAATGATGCCCGACCATGCCGTTACCCACCACCACCAAAATAGGCTTATCGGACGATGAACTGGGTGCGATTGGGGTGGACAACTCGGGGGAAATGTACGCCATGACAATAACCTTTTTAATGACCTAAATAGCAGCTTTACTTTCAACCTTGCAGATAGCGACTGGCTATCGGCTGGGAAAGAAAACTTCTTTAATACCTCTCTAGTCATTAAGCAAAAGACATGCCAATTAAAAATTTTACTATAAAAATCAATAGGTTATGGC
>JAAXIL010000194.1 GCA_012270355.1 Psychrobacter sp. | reverse complement strand
AGTAAGATGGTGCATGGCGGGCTTCGTTATATGGCGTTGGGCGATGTGAAAACCACGATGCACAGCGTGCGAGAGCGGGAACGGATGCTGACCGAGGCGGATGGGTTGGTTGAGGAAATGCATTATGTGATGCCTCATTATAAGGGGAAGTTTCCGCCTCCTTGGGTGTTTAATAATTTGCTTCGGGTGTATGACAAGCTGGCGGGCAAACGCTATTTGCAATACCACAAGCGTGATGCGTTTTTGGCGATGGGGACAGGCGTTGACCCCGATGGATTTTTGGGGGCGAGCCAGTTTAGCGATGCGGTGACCGATGATTCTCGGCTGGTGATGCGGGTGCTCGATGAGGCGGTGCAAGATGGGGCGGTGGCAATTAATTATATGCAAGCCAATGGTTTGTTGACCGATGAGAATGGACAAGTAGTTGGGGCGACGCTGACCGATACGGCAGACAAGGATTTTAGCGATGTGGCTGTTGCGTCTGATGCGACTGTTGCGTCGGGCGGTTTGAACGATTCTAAAGATTCGAGAGGCGATGCATGGCAAGGTGCGGATTTGCCGACGTTTGCGGTGCGGGCAAAAGTGGTGGTGAATGCGACGGGGGCATGGGCGGATGCGTTGCGTCGTGATGCGTTGCAGGCGGGGGGAGATGAGGGGGATCTTCGGTCGCAGATTATTAGGTCTCGGGTCAGTCATTTGGTGGTGAGTCGTGAGCGGTTGCCGATTGATAAAGCCTACACGCTTCTACACCCTGACGATAAGCGGGCGTTGTTTGTGTATCCGTGGGAAACCCGCTCGGTGATTGGCACGACGGATCTTGATCATCCGCCAATGGATGACGGCGAGGTGGGGATTACTCGGGCGGAAGTGGATTATTTATTGCGGGCGGTGAATCATTTGTTTGCCAATGCCGATTTAAGCGATGATGACATTATCAGCACGTGGGCGGGGGTGCGGCCGCTTATCTCGGCTGGGGGCGACGGCGAGCGTGGCAATCCGAGCTAGGAAAAACGGGATCACAGCGTGTGGCTGAATAACGTGCGTATTACGGTGAGTGGGGGGAAGCTGACGACGTTTCGGTTGATTGCGTTAGATGTGCTAAGAATGTGTCAGCAACTGATCGATTTTGAGCTTGATATGGCAGATGATACGGTGTTTCGCACTGCCACACCGAACGATGCGACGTTTGAGCGGTTGCCGAGCTGGTTACAGCATCGGCTAAAGGGATTTTATGGCAAACGCCTCGATGCGTTACTGGTGATTGCCAAACCTGATGAGATTGATTATGTCGGCGAAACCAACACGCTATGGGCAGAGCTTCGCTATGCGTGCCGTTTTGAGCAGGTGATTCATTTGGACGATTTGCTCTTGCGTCGTACTCGGCTTGGGTTGCTCTTGACGGAAGGCGGTTTGGGTGAGGCGTTTGCCCCTCGCATCAAGGCGATTTGCCAAAGTGAGCTGGGCTGGGACGAGGATAAATGGCAAACGGAAGCCGAGCGGTATCGAGCGATTTGGCATCGGTTTTATTTTTTGCCTGCTAAGTAATCGGAACTTAATGCGAATAAGGGACTATTCATGACTACGGACAGTCAACCTAACCCAACCCCCATCTATTTTCTTGCCATCGACAATGGCACGCAAAGCGTTCGAGCGTTGATTTTTGACCAACTTGGCAATGAGATTGCTAAGGCTCGTGTGCCACTTGATGCCTATTTTTCATTGCGGGCAGGCTATGCCGAACAACATGGGGAGTATTATTGGGAGCAATTGGGCAAAGCGTGTCAAGAGCTGTGGCAAACCTGTGCCAATCTTTCCTCGCCCATTTATCCTAATGACATTGCAGGGGTGAGCCTGACCACGCAACGCTATACCATGCTGTGCCTAGATGACAGCAAACAACCGATTCGTCCTGCCATCGTGTGGATGGATTTACGGCAAGCACAAGTCAATGATTTGGGCATCTTAAACCCCGTCACCAAACTGATTGGAATGGGCGACGTGGTTCGAGACGCTCAACAAAAAGCCCGCTGTAATTGGCTAGCACAACACGAGCCTGAAACGTGGGCAAAGACCACGCATTATGTGAACCTATCGGCATATCTTACCTATCAACTCACGGGCGAGCTGAAGGATTCCAAAGGTCATGCCTTGGGCTATTTGCCGTATGACTACAAAAAACAAGCATGGTATGCCAAAGGCGATATGAAATGGCGTTTGTTCAGTTGTCGCCTTGAGCAGATGCCCGAACTGGTCAAACCCAGCGAATCGCTTGGACACATTACCGAATCTGCCAGCCAAGTGACAGGCATTCCTGTCGGCACACCGATGATTGCTGCTGCCAGTGACAAGGCGTGCGAGGCATTAGGTTCTGGCGGATTGGCATCGGATACCGCTTGCCTCAGCTTTGGCACGACTGCGACGATTAACACCACGTCCAAAAATTATGTGGAAGTGCTCAAGCACATGCCGTCCTACACGGCTGCCGCCCCCGATTATTACAATCATGAATACATGGTGTATCGGGGCTTTTGGATGGTCAGTTGGTTTAAAGAGCAGTTTGCTCATTATGAAAAAGAGCTGGCAAAGCATCAGGGCGTGGACACCGAGAAACTGCTGGACGAGGCGGTCAAAGACATTCCAGCAGGGTGCATGGGGCTGATGATGCAACCGTATTGGTCGCCTGGCGTGCGTCACCCTGGCATTGAGGGTAAAGGGGCGTTGATTGGTTTTGGTGATGTGCACACTCGGGCTCATGTGTATCGGGCGATTTTAGAAGGCTTGGCGTATGAGCTAAAACTGGGCTTTGACACCATCGAAAAACGCACGGGGCAACGCATCAAGCATTTGCGTGTGTCTGGCGGCGGCTCGCAAAGCGATTCTGCCATACTGCAAACAGCCGACATTTAAGCCATGCCAG
>JAAXIL010000066.1:2419-2920 GCA_012270355.1 Psychrobacter sp. | reverse complement strand
ATGGCATCGCTTATATCAGCAATTTATCCACGTTTCGTTCGGTGGTGTGGACGCTTAGCTTAATGTGCCCGTTACTGCTATTTTATCTCGCTATTAAAATCAATCTTTGATTTTCCCAATCAATAAACTTTCGTCAATTAAATTTTGCTAGCTTTTCTATTCAAAAGTGCTAGCTACTAATCTTTGGTCACCCATGCCATTCAATCCTCAAATTTTGTTAGCAAAATTTATAAAATTTAAGTTATTTTTACCGTTTGTCGTACTCCCTTACCGTTTGTGTGCATTTTTTGTCACATTTCTGTCATTTTTACCACCTAGGATAGGATTAAATCATCTTATCTTCACTATTGTTATGACTGACCAAACGGCTGTTGAGACTTTAGACACGACAAAAAACCCTTCTTCTGCTTCTGCTTATTTAGCGTCCTTTTCAGGGCGACTATTGGCTCTGCTTATTTTACTGTTCCTAGCTTTGGCGGTCATCGTTTATGCGGGGATTGC
>JAAXIL010000066.1:0-2409 GCA_012270355.1 Psychrobacter sp. | reverse complement strand
CCTTGTTGATGGTTTGGCGATGGGAACGACTGCCATGGCATCTGCCCTACCCAAAGATGAGGCATTATTTGAGCAAAGCATCGGGGCGGTCATGAACCAAGCCGAAGGCAATGTGGTGGGCGGTGGCGTGTGGTTTAATCCGAACCTGTTTGATGCAGATACTGACCGCAAATCCTTTGTGTGGGAGCGAGATGCGAACGGACAAATGGTGCAAACCCTTGTCTATGATGATGAAGCACGCACCGAAGATGCCTATTATCGGGAGTGGTGGTTTATTCCCACCATGTATGCCGAGCATGACCATTGCGTGTGGAGTCGGGCGTATGTAGATGCCAGCACGGGCGAGCCGATGATGACCTGTGCCACCGCCATGCGTAATGCCCAAAATTATCAGTTTGATGCCGTCGTAAGTTTTAATGTGCTTTTGGCGGACTTAGGCGAGCTGATGCAAAGCTGGCAAGAACGGACGGGCGGATATGTGTTTTTGATGGACATGGACAACCGTTTTTTGACCTTTCCCGACGTTGACAGGGTCATGCAAGTCACTGAGCTGAATCCGCAAGGCGAAAAGATGCACGCCCGCACATTGGCTCAAAGTGAGCCCAGCTTTGCCCCCATCGCCGACAGTTTAGACAAGCTGAATCAAAACCTTATTGCTGAAGCCAAAGCCATCAATGAAGGGCAACACACCATGACGGCGGTTAACATTCAAACCACTGCCAATGCTCAGCGAATCTCGCAAGATGAAGCTCAAGTGTTGTCTGCCATGATGATGACCAATACCGAAGGCAAATCCAATGACATTAGCAGTAACTTTGTTGAGGCGATTGATTTGCCCCAAGATTTTATGTTGGGTGAGCCTGCTACCGCTTTTGTGTTTCGCATGCCCTCAACCAACTGGAAAATGGTGATTGTTAAACCGCAACGCGAATTGCTTGCCGTTGCCGATGACCTATCACGTCAATTGATGCTTTTTATGGGGGCAGGGTTATTGTTGGCGTTGATGCTGGCGGGTTGGGCATTTCGCCGTTACCTTACTCGCCCACTTCGTCAAGTGGTGCAAGGGGTGTCAGATTTGAGTCACTTAATCGCCAACAAACGCTACCTTGAACTGGGCAAACACAAATTGCCCCTAGCCAACGTGACCGAAATCAGCACCATCAATAATTCAGTCAATCAGCGTGTTGACCGAGTGGTGGAGAACGAAGGGTGATTGGAGGAAGTCAATGTGTACCTTGAAAAAAAGGTGGACGAACGCACCGAAGAATTAAAGCAGGCGATGACCGACCTCAAAGCCTCGCAGGTGCAACTGGTGCAGTCGGAAAAAATGGCGACGCTCGGTCAGATGGTGGCAGGCGTTGCCCACGAGGTCAACACCCCGCTTGGCTATGTCCGCAGTAATCTAAGCTTGGTAAACTCTAGCCTTGCCCGTTTTGATGAGTTGATTGACGCGGTGCAAACGGTGATTGATTTACAAGACGATAAGAGTAATGCTAGCGATGAGAGCCTACAAACCGCTTATGCTCAGGTGCTTGAGATTTGTCGGGACATTCAAGAAGACGAGGTGGGTGACGACTTGCGAGAGTTGGTTGGCGACAGTTTATATGGCGTGGATCAAATCGCCGAATTGGTGGTTAGCCTCAAGGACTTTTCCCGCATTGATGCTTCAAAAATTAAAGCCGTTGACCTCAACGAGTGCATTCATAACTCGCTCACAATGGCGAAAAATAACATTAAATACCTGACCATTCATCAAGATTTGGGCGACTTGCCGACCGTCACCTGTAACCCTTCGCAGATCAATCAGATTTTGCTCAATTTATTTAATAATGCCTCGCAAGCCATTCCTGAAGGTAAGCAAGGTGAAATCTGCATTAAGTCCTATGCTACTGATGATGAGGTCGTCATTAGCGTTGCTGACAACGGCACAGGAATGCCCAAATCTGTGATGGATAAAATCTTTGAACCGTTTTTCACCACCAAAAAGGCAGGCGAAGGCACGGGGCTTGGACTGGCAATTTCCAGCCAAATTATGGAAGCCCATCATGGCACCATTGAAGTGGAATCAGATGAGGGCGTTGGCACAACCTTTATATTGTCGTTCCCGCAAACGCAACCCGACCCCCCTGCGAGCGAGTCCAAGGATAAGGATAAATCAACTGCCGTGTTCATAGATGGCACAGCCGATGATGCGGTGTTTATCTAATTTAATTCAGGACACAAGCTATTTCGAGTAACCCGGTACGAAACCGTTATCAGAACATGAGACCAATTATGGACAAACCAAAAATTGCATTTATCGACGATGAAGCCCGTATTTTACGCTCGCTTAAAATGATGTTCCGCCCCACGCACGATGTATTCACAACCACCGACACGAATGAGTTGCTGTACTATGTACAAACCAAT
>JAAXIL010000006.1 GCA_012270355.1 Psychrobacter sp. | reverse complement strand
AATACTTGGAATATATCAAACTTAAACCAGAAGCTTACAGTCCCTCTTGCTTCAAGCGGATTGCTTGCGTACGATAAATAGAGACAGGATTTGCCCGACCCCACGCAGTCAATCCTAATAACTGGTTGACCGAATCTAAATGGTTCATTTTATAATCATCACGAATGACATAACCCAAACGGCTTGAACACTGAGACACTAAGCCATCGTTTGGATCATCCCCAAAACTGATAGCCGTCGAAGCCATTACGTAGTCGGTAGGATCCATAATATTATACACCCCACCGATGCCAGACCAAGAATAATATGCCACGCCGTCAACGACGTTATTGGCAGGTGGCTGACCGCAATATTCGCTTGGCATTGCCGCAGGATACTTTTGATTGAAGTTTTGGGCATATTCAGTGGTCAAAGAATTAAGAGCAGCATAGCTGTCTTGCTCTTGAAGTTGATCGATGGTCAGACCAGAACCAACATCCATAAATCCGCCAATAAAGTCAAAGAAACCAATCACTGCAAGTGTTGCTGGGTTGTAATCGCCATCCACTGCCGTGTAGCCATCTTTAAGGCTACCTTCAGTGACCGTTTTAATGACCCAATCAGCCATTTTAGAGCCTTGCTCTGGGCTTGAAACGGCAGTTACAGAAGCTACTTTTTCAGGAGCCACAGCAGCGACATAACGAGCGTCAATACCACCGTGGCTATGTCCCCATAAGTTCACTTTTTCTTTGCCTGTAAGGGCAGTAATTGTCTGTACTTGTTGCAATAGCTGTTCACCGCGTACTTCGGTATCATTTAAAGAAGAAGTTTTTGTAGTATAAACATCCGAACCGCCTTTCATTAAGGCTTCAGGAATGCCAAACCAATAATCAACCAATCCAAACAATTTAGTCCAACCGGCAAGACCATGTGCCATTACCATAGGGTACTGGGTAGCAGTCTTATTATTTCTAGGTTTAGCATCATCAACTAAAATACAACCTGTGGCATTGGCACAGTTATAGTATTCAGCAGCATTGGCAGTAGTGGCGAAACTTGCACCAGCAAGCAAAGATAAAGAGACAGCAAGACGAGAAACAGTCTTCATAACAACGTCCTTGTTGAAGAAGTGAAAAGTTACGGATAACTTGATTCCAGCAATATTATAGAAACTTTCCGATATATGCAAGTAAGATTACCAACTTTTTTCGAGATTGGTCTGCATTAATTTTATATCTAACTTTATTTATTAATAATTTAAACAATCACTGTTTAGCTTCTACAAAATAGCATTTAGCCACTGTCCGATACTTTCGATTTGGGGTAGGCATACTTGATGAGCCATAGGATAAATATTGAAATCAATATTATATCCTTTGTTTTGTAATACGGTTTTGGCATGCTCGCCTAGTACCACAGGCACAACAGGATCTTGGGAGCCGTGGTCAATCTTGATGGGCAAACTTTGGTTTACATCACTATACTTTAGTTCATTTTTGGTTGCTAGGTAAGTGGACAACGCTAGCAAACCAGCAAGCTTTTGTTCATAACTTAAGGCAACATGATATGCCACTGCCCCACCTTGCGAAAATCCTGCAATTACAATGTGCTCGGGTGACACGCCACGTTCAATCTCTCTAGCGATTAAATTACGAACGTGCTGGGCAGATTGTTCAATTTGAGCCACGTCAACTTTGCGTTCAAGACTCATCTCCAAGATGTCGTACCACGCTGGCATTACAAAACCGCCGTTGATGGTGACTGGGATTTGCGGAGCATGCGGAAAAACAAACCGCACGGCTATGTCATCGCTCAAGCCAAGTTGAGGCACGACAGGTTCAAAATCATGCCCGCTTGCCCCTAGCCCGTGTAGCCAAATCACGCTACGGTCGATGGTTTTGTTTTGTGGATTGTGTTCGACGGTTACACAGTCTAAATAATCGGTCATGTTATTTCTCTTGAGATTATGATTTAAGGATTAAAGTAAGCTTAAAGCGGCACAAACATGTGTTGCGAACTATGCATCGAAATTTAGCATCGCTTTCGTGATCTTCGCCAAACGCTTGCCTTGAGCGATGGCGAGCGTTTTTTCATCGGCGGTAATGGGTTCTTCATGGGTGGCTCCGCTCACATGGGTTGCCCCATAAGGCGTCCCGCCTCGATTGGTGCGGTTTAAAGCTGGTTCGGCATACGGCAAACCTAGAACCATCATGCCGTGATGCAGTAGTGGCAACATCATACTCATTAACGTGGTTTCTTGCCCGCCATGCATCGAGCCTGTGCTGGTGAACACGCAAGCAGGTTTGTTTTGCAAGTTGCCCGCCAGCCACAGCGTCACCGTGTTGTCCCAAAAATACTTCATCGGGGCAGCCATATTGCCAAAGTGCGTTGGGCTACCGAGTGCCAAGCCTGAGCAGTCTTTTAGGTCGGCCATGGTGCAATACAACTCGCCTTATTCAGGAATGGCAGGTTTTGCTACGGCTGTCTCTGGGGCAACCGTGGGTACGGTGCGGATGCGAGCCCTCATGCCAGCTTCAGTGATGCCTTGAGCAATCAAATAGGCAAGCTCTTTGGTCGTGCCATGTCCTGAATAGTATAAGACCAATACATAAGGGGCATTCAAATTATCTTGAGTGGATGTCATGGAGTTGTCGTCTGTTGTTGTTAATGGAAGTGGTTTAATAACTGAACTTACGCTGTATTATGAAGTTATAGATTTTGAACCCATAGTATAGCTAATGATATTCATGGATTTAATAACCCCGCCCCAACTCTCCCTTTAAAAAGGGGAAAGAGCCGTTCCTCCTCCTTGTTAAGGAGGGGTTTAGGGGGAGGTTTAAAAAGCTTCTAAAATCTAAAATTCACAATGTTTAGTAACTTCAGTTAATAATTGTCATCGAAAAGTAGAAAGTTTGATATTGAGATAAACATTATCATAGCT
>JAAXIL010000061.1 GCA_012270355.1 Psychrobacter sp. | reverse complement strand
CTATTATTCGCATCGTCGCATGACGCATGAGGGGCAGGCGAGCACAGGGCGTATGGCGTTGGTGGTGGTGAGATTGTAAATAACCTTTAGTACTTTATGATGTCAAATTGTTTAAAAGTCATCTGTTTGAAATGGAGGAAAATTCATTTGTCGGTTTGAGTTATAATCTTTAGCAGAGATAAGAGCGAATTTTTTGACGCAGGTAGATGAGCGTGAAACGCTATGAATTTCATGCCTGATACCAATACGTTGATTTATATGTTCAAGGGTTTGGGGAATGTGGCAACCCACTTTTATCAACACGCCCCGCAAGATTTTTTAATTTCTACAGTCGTTATTTATGAGTTAGAGGTTGGCATTGCTAAATCGACAGACCCTTATAAACGATGAAATCAATTGGAAATTTTACTGTCAGACGTTGAAGTGATTGCCTTTGGTTTGGATGAAGCAAAACAGACTGCACGCATTCGTGCGGAACTTGAGCGACAAGGGTCACCAATTGGTTCCTATGATTATCAAATTGCAGGCGCAGCAATGGTACATGATGCTGTATTAGTCACCCATAACCTTAAAGAGTTTCCTAGAGTTGACGGCTTAAGTGTTGTTGACTGGTTCTAATTTTCATTATTTTTTCTTTAATCATGACCCTATCCCAACTATTTTCTACCGTAAACCATCAACTTTTTCCCATCAAAGACACCCAAAAACGCTGGCTGACCGACGGGTTTGGTGCGTCGCCAAGTCTGTGGCTGGCGAGCTTGGTGGATGAGGCAAATGACCAAGCGGGTCGCCTAAAAATCGTTGTCAGTCGTGACCAAAACCAGCTGTCCCAAATGGAAACCGAGCTGGCGTTTTGTGGCGTGGATGCGTATGTTTTTCCCGATTGGGAAACGCTGACTTACGATGCCCTATCACCCCATCAAGACATCGTGAGCGAACGCATCAATCTACTGACCGACATGCCGTCCTCGGGCATTTTGCTGGTTAGTGTACAAACCCTCATGGGACGAGTTGCACCGCCAAGCTGGCTGATTGGTCAGCATTTTGACCTCGCAGTGGGCGATGAGTTCGATATCGAAACCCAACGAGAAATACTGACCACGGCAGGCTATCGCTTGGTTGATAATGTGTTTGAGCCAGGAGAATTTGCAGTGCGGGGAAGCATCGTCGACATTTTTGCGATGGGTCAACCGTTTCCGCGGAGCCTAGACTTGTTCGATACAGAGATTGAAAGCATCAAGTTTTTTAATCCACAAACCCAGCGAACGCTGACCCCTGAGAAGGTGGAGCAAATGGTTAAGGGCGAGCAAGCAGAGGGCATGGAAGGGATCTCAGCTGAGAGTTTGTCGCTACTGCACAAGTTGCCTGATGTGTCCAAACCCATCACCACCTTTCAGATTTTGCCTGCTCGGGAGTTTCCACTTGAGGAAGGCAGGGAGACCTTCCGCACCAATTTTGCCACGTTGTTTCCCAATGCGTCAGCCCGCAAGTTTGAGCTACATAAGGACGTGATGGCAGGCATCGCCCCAAGTGGTGTGGAGTATTATCAACCGCTATTTTTTGACCTTGAGGACTGGACGCAAACGGGCACGCTGTTTAGTTATTTGCCCGATGACAGTCTGTTTGTGACGATGGCTGAGATGTCCACGTCACAAGAGGCGTTTTGGGAGCAAATCAACCGTCGATATGAGGACAGACGACACGACATTGATGCTCCGATTTTATCCCCTGAGATGTTGTATTTATCGCCCAATCAACTGGGCGAACAGTTAAATAATTACCCACGTGTTGTGGTGTCGCAAGACAGTGATACGGTGAGTGGCAAAGCCAATGGTGTGATGCATCTGTCTAGCAAAAACCCGCCTGACTTGACGGTGCATCACAGTCAAGCCGAGCCATTACAAGCGGTGTTGGATTATGTCGAAAAATTGCCTAAGCAAACTTCAGTGCTGTTAGTGGCAGAAACTGCAGGCAGACGGGAGATTTTATCAGAGCTGTTTAGAGAGCATTTTGCGATTACAACGGTAAATAGCCTAAGCAATCTTCTACAAAATCCTATTTATATTCACAACGATAATAAAAAAAATATCGGCTTAACCGTCGCACCCATTGAACGAGGCGTTGTGATAGATAGCACGCTTAAGAGTGAGGCTAAGCATTCATCTCAAGGCTTGGTGGTCATTTCTGAAACTCAATTGTTTGGCAGGCAGGTATTACAAACTCGCCGACGTCGGCAAAGCGATGTGTCCGAAGAGTTTTTGGTAAAAAGTGTCACTGAGCTGACCGAAGGCAGTCCTGTGGTGCATATCGACCAAGGTATTGGACGCTATCACGGCTTAATGACGATGGACGTGGGCGAGGGCGAGCAGGAATTTATTCACCTTAAATATGCCGATGATGCCAGCGTGTATGTGCCTGTTGCCAATTTGCACCTGATTAGCCGTTATAGCGGTGGCGACCCTGCATTGGCACCGCTACACAAAATCGGCAGTGGTAAATGGGACAAAGCCAAACAAAAGGCGTTGGAGCAAATTCACGACGTGGCGGCAGAGCTATTGAACGTGCAGGCAAGGCGAGATGCCAAAGATGGCATTCATTTTGCCGTTGACAGTACGCAATATGACCTATTTGCCAGTCAATTTGCCTTTGAAGAAACGCCCGACCAAGCCAACGCCATTGATGCCGTCATTCATGACATGAAACAAAGCAAACCGATGGACAGACTGGTTTGTGGCGATGTGGGTTTTGGCAAAACGGAAGTGGCAATGCGAGCGGCATTTATTGCGGTCAATGCAGGCTATCAAGTGGCGGTGCTCGTACCAACCACGTTGCTCGCTGGGCAACACGAAGACAACTTTAAAGACCGTTTTGCCGATTGGGCGATACGCATTGAGGTATTATCACGCTTTGGTGGCAAAAAATATCAAGATAAGG
>JAAXIL010000089.1:2645-2973 GCA_012270355.1 Psychrobacter sp. | reverse complement strand
GTTTACGGACAGCCAATATGACACATTGGCGAAGGTGATTGGAGCAATTTATGATGCCTATCCCACAACCCGACTGCAGCTGCCAGGCCACAGCGACATCGCTCCCAACCGCAAAACCGACCCAGGCGAGTATTTTGAGTGGAGAAAGCTCAGACAATTACTCGTGAATGAACTTGAAAAGTAATGCGTCATGATAAGTATTCAATCAATCAAGCATCGCTTTGAGCAAAAATCTCGGTTCTTAACCTCATGAGAGAGGGCAAGGGCTTATTCGGTGTTTGGGGATAAGCTCGACTTTTCCAAAATTCTCCGTAACACGGCGTTGTGG
>JAAXIL010000089.1:0-2635 GCA_012270355.1 Psychrobacter sp. | reverse complement strand
AGTTGGCTGATTCATGAACTCACCCACGTTTGGCAATTGCAACAAGGGCGAAAAGTGGTGCGAGGGGCAATTATCAATCGCCGTTATGACTATGTGTTTGAGCAGGGCAAATCGTTTTTCACTTATGGCATCGAGCAACAAGCCCGCATGGTGCAAGACTATTACATTCGCCGTGAGCAAGGCAAAGACTGCACCGCATGGCAAACGTGTATTCCTTTTTTGCAAACCTTGCCAGATGATCCGTAATTCAAGAACATCAATCCAAAAAAAGCCAACCTTATCCAAGATGGGCTTTTTATCAATCTAATTCGAAACATACAAATTCAAACCTTACTTACGGTCTTCAAGCTTAACAAAATCTCGTTTGGTTTCGCCAGTATATAACTGACGTGGGCGACCAATCTTAAATGGGGCACTGTGCATCTCTAACCAGTGGCTAATCCAGCCTGCGGTACGAGCCAATGCAAAGATGACCGTGAACATTGAGGTTGGAATGCCGATGGCTTTAAGAATGATGCCCGAATAGAAGTCCACGTTCGGATACAAATTACGTTCAACGAAGTAAGGGTCTTCTAGGGCAATCTTTTCCAGCTTCATGGCAAGCTCAAGCTTCGGATCATCGATGCCGAGAGCATCTAAAACTTCATCACAGGTTTCTTTCATCACTTTGGCACGGGGGTCAAAGTTTTTGTAAACACGGTGACCAAAGCCCATAAGCTTGACTTCTTTACGCTTCACTTTTTCCATGAACTCATCGACGTTTTCTACCGTGCCGATTTCATCGAGCATTTCAAGTACGGCTTCATTCGCACCACCGTGCGATGGTCCCCACAGGGCAGCAATACCCGCTGCGATACACGCATAAGGGTTTGCTCCCGTTGAACCCGCCAAACGCACCGTTGACGTCGACGCATTTTGCTCGTGGTCAGCATGGAGGGTAAAGATTTTGTCCATCGCTTTTGACAGTACGGGATTAACCTTATAATCCACATCGGCAGGCGTGGCAAGCATCATGTATAAAAAGTTTTCGGCGTAGTTAAAGTCGTTGCGTGGATACATGAACGGCTCGCCTTTTGAGTACTTATAACTCATGGCGGCAAGCGTTGGCATTTTGGCGATTAGACGAATCGCGGTGATTTCACGGTGTTTTTCGTCACTAACATCCAGTCCGTCATGATAGAACGCAGACAAGGCACCGACCACGCCAACCATAATTGCCATCGGGTGAGCATCACGGCGGAAGCCTTCAAAAAAGCGACGTAATTGGTCATGCACGCCTGAATGCTGCTGAATCTTGGCATAAAAATCTTTTTTCTGCTCAGCGTTGGGCAAATCGCCATGCAACAACGCATAGCACACTTCTAGGTACTCAGCATTGTCTGCCAATTGATCGATGGGATAGCCTCGGTGCAACAATTCGCCTTCACCGCCATTGATGAAGGTGATTTTTGACTCAACAGGAGCCGTCACTTTAAAACCTGGGTCATACGTCCAGTAGCCCGCATCGGCAAATGCGGACACGTCCACCACAGGGCGTCCGAGTTTGCCAGTGATGATGGGTAAATCAAAGGTTTCGCCGTCGACGTTTAGGGTTGCCTTATCGGTAGCCATAATTTCCTCGTTGCTTATTGTGAATAGGGAAGGGGCATCGTCATATTAATACCATGCCATATAGATGAGAGTTATTTTGCTAAATTGTTGCTAACTTGGTCTTAAATCAAATCAGTCAGATAACAGCTTGTCATCGCAAACCGCATTTATAGCCTATTTTGGGGGTCATCGTCAATGTTTGAATGTGGCTTAGGGGTAACAGGGGCTAATCATACAGATTTGTAATCAAGCCCAACAAACTTTATAATATGGGCAAAATTCTACAGCTATAAATTGAACTGCTGTTTATATGAGTGATAAGAATGATATAAGCTCGCATCCAGACAGATGCGTTGCCATTCTTTCAGCTTCAAGTTTTAGAGTTTTATAATAGTCATATCTTGACTTAAACATATATGAAGCACGCATATAAATTGTGGTCAATGTCTTGTCAGCCGTATCTGTTGTCTAGCCATACCGATTTGAGTTCATAACGGCATAGTCCGTTTTGAACCCGTCATACAAGGTTCGCCCGACACATTAATTCGGACTGGTATAGTCTCATCTTTAAGGACGTTTTTGTGAAAACCGACCGCCCCATTAACCTGCCATTAAGTCAGGTGATTAGCGTCAACGCCAAATCACCGATTGCCATTGCCTCTATTTTGCATCGCATTTCGGGCATTGTATTATTTTTACTCATACCCGTCATGCTGTGGTTACTACAAAATTCATTGTATTCGCCCGAGCATTTTGTGCGAGTGTTCGACAACATCTTGGTACGCTTTGTGGCTTGGATATTCGTTGCCGCTACTGCATATCATTTTGTAATGGGCATCAAGCATTTGTTTGCCGACATGGGCATGAATGAAGAATTAAAATCTGGTAAAACGGCCTCTGTGGCGAGCTTTGTGATTGCTGCCATCTTAATCGTGGCTTCCTTTATATGGGTGATGTTCTAATGAGAAATGATTCTGGTGAAAAAAGTGCGACAGGACTGCCAGGTTCAGGCACCCGAGATTGCATAGTTCAGCGTATCAATGCG
>JAAXIL010000047.1 GCA_012270355.1 Psychrobacter sp. | reverse complement strand
ATAATGAGATTGGCTAAAGGCACAACGTTGAGTTCACCATGCTCGAGTGGTATCGCCCCAACTTTAGCCTGAATCAACTGAGTCAAGAACTGGCAGAACTGCTGAGCGAGATTTTCGGTTATGGCGTGATTTTTAACCATTATTCTTATTCGCAAGCGTTTTTGGATTTTGTCGGTATTCATCCACTTACCACCAGCGTAGACGTGTTGGCAGGCATTGCCGAAGATAAGGGCATCAACGTCAATAAGGATTTTAGTCCGCACCCGCAAGACTGGCTCGACTTGTTGTTCAGCCATTTGGTTGAGCCACATTTGGGGCATGATTTGCCGACGCTCATCACCGATTATCCGCCCGCCACCGCCTCGCTCGCCAAACTAGGCACAGACAGCGACGGCAACGAAGTGTCAAAACGCTTTGAGCTGTATATGAATGGGCTTGAGATTGCCAATGCTTACGATGAACTGGCGGACGGTGAGGCACTACGGCAACGATTTGAGGCGGACAATGCCGAACGGGTAAAAAGGGGATTGCCTATCATGCCGATTGATGAAAACTTGTTATCCGCCTGCGATGAGCTACCCGACTGTAGTGGCATTGCGTTAGGCGTTGACCGCTTGCTGATGGTGTTGATAGGGGCAAAACGCATTGATGAAGTGATTAGTTTTGGGATTGAGCGGGCGTAAAAACTATTTTACCGCCAGCATCGAGGCAAAGTTCAAAAATTGAAACCATGTTAAATGCCGATTAAACCCTGCTTCAGACAGTCGCTGATGGTGTTCTTCTAACGTGTCGGTAATCAGTACATTTTCCAACGCATTGCGTTTGCCCGAGATTTCCATTTCGCTGTAGCCATTGGCTCGCTTAAAGTCATAATAACGCTCAACCAGCCATGCCTCGTCCTGCTCATCCCCGCTGTGATACTTTTCGGTTAAGATTAAAATTCCGTCATCACTTAAGGCGTGATGAATGTTTTGTAATACGCTTAAACGATCATCGGGCGGTAAAAATTGCAAGGTGAGGTTTAGTATCACCATGTCGCATGGCTCAAATTCCATCTCTCGAATGTCGGCAGTGATGACTTCAATGTCATAATCGGGATAGTTATCTTTAACTACCGTTTCGGCTTTGGCAGTCATGGCAGGGGAAATATCGACGGCTTTGATTTGCACGTTATCGGCGGTCAGCCCGCTATTTTCATTCAGTAATGCCAGTGTCGCCCCGCCCAGCGAACAGCCCAAGTCATAAACACAGCTGACCCGTTTACCCGCTTCGCCCGTTTGCCCAAATTGCAAATGGCGTTTGGCAAAAATGGGTAGCATCGCCAGCACCTGCCCGTAGCCTGGCACACTACGCCGAATCATATCAGGAAAACACGCCACGACCTGCTCATCAAACGAAAACCGTGCCACTTGGTCAAGCGGTGTGGTAAACGGTTTATCAAATAAGGTGTCGTGATTTGAGTTTTGTGTAGCAGTTAAATTGTTTTGATTATTGTTCATCGGTTACTTTTTATTCGTCTGTTTTATTCACTGTCATTAATTCTTCGATTTGGACATTCAGCTTAGTCAGTTCGTTTTGAATGGTATGCCAAACCAAATCATAGTCAATATTGAAATAACCATGAGCCAACTGGTTTCGCATCCCTCGCATTTTTTGCCATGCCACGCGGTCATTTACTCCAATGAAGTCAGGGAATTTATGCATAATTTTAGTGCTGGCTTCCCCGATAACAACAAAGCTAAACGTGACAGAACGTTGAACCATATTTTACACGTTGACTATTTAATATTCATCGTAATTTGTTAAGCTAAGTTCCGTTATTTTAATCGAAACAAAGAGGAAAACGATGCAAACAATTATTTTAGGTGGTGGCTGTTTTTGGTGCACCGAATCTGTGTTTTTGGCGGTTAAAGGCGTACAAAACGTGACTTCAGGCTACATGGGTGGCGATGCGGTCAGTGCCAATTATGAAGCGGTGTGTGGGGGTGACACAGGGCACGTCGAAGTTATTAAGGTTGAGTTTGACGAGACGGCAGTGCCGTTAGAAATCATCCTTGATATTTTCTTTGCCACGCACGACCCCACTTCTTATGATCGTCAAGGCAATGATGTGGGTAGTCAATATCGCTCAGTGGTGTTTTATACCGATGACTCGCAAAAGCCAACCATCGACCGCACCATCAACGCCTTGCGAGATGACGGCATCGACGTGGTGACCGAAGTACACCCCGCCAGCGAATTTTTCGAGGCGGAAACCTACCATCAAGACTTCTTCAATAAAAACCCCTCGCAAGGCTACTGCAACTTTGCCATACCGCCCAAACTGGCAAAACTACGAGCAAACTTTAGCGAGTACATGGCGTGATGACTCACAGTTTTAGCGTCCCACAAACGTTCATAGGCCAACTAAAAGCCTTACTGGTGACGGGCAACGGCTATCAGGCGGTGATTGCGTTGCAAGGTTGCCAATTGCTATATTTTTCAGCCAATCAAACCGCCACGCTTGAGCAATGGGCAGATAATCCACTTGCGTTGTTGACTTCGCCCGATAACTGGCTATGGGTCAGTTGCCATGCTCGCTTTGAGCAGGGTTTGAGCGTGCGGGGTGGCGTGCCAATCTGTTGGCCTGTATTTGGTGTGTTTGAAAGAAATCCAACTGCCGTACAAAATAGCTTTGCCAACTGCCCGTTTGATGTGAGCAAACATGGATTTGCTCGTACGCAACCGTTTGAGTTGACCCATCAAAGGCAGACAGAACGGGGCGATGAACTCACTTTTAGTTTATCAAATGCCTTATCCAACTTAACTCTAACCGTTATTATGCGGTTTAATTCGGATGGATTTGGAGTCGAAACATTAACTGAAAACAAAGGCAAACAAACCATTAATTTTAGCCAAGCATTGCACTCTTATTTGCCTACGTCTGACATTACACAAACTCGAATTTTGGGTTTTAATGGGTTAACGTATGCCGATGCCACAACCAATGACAATAA
>JAAXIL010000080.1:12368-15154 GCA_012270355.1 Psychrobacter sp. | reverse complement strand
TTTTGGTGAAAAAGATTGGTGAAATTGCATCATAACATTTGGGTCATCTTAAAAAGGGTTTCATTATGTCGAGCCCACCGTTAGATGACATGGGAGACAACAGCCTTGATTTCCATTTTGCCGATAATGATGCACCGATTGATGACGAGCAACGCCAGCAGATATTGTCTGTTGTCACTCAAATAGATAACAATCCTGCCATTCGTTACGACGTGACGGGCTATTATGGAGGTGACACTTCTAAAGATATCGCCAATCAGCGTGCCAATTCGGTGGTGGATTCGATTACCGTTAACGAGGCAATGGAGGCGGGTTTGGGTCTACAAAACTTTCGCATTCATTTGATGAAAAAAACTGATGATGAGCAAGCGGATGTGAATATGACTTGTTGTTGATAAGTGAAGTTGTTAGAAGTTAAATTCATAAATCATTTAACCATAGTGATAACGCAAACTAATCAACTCTAACCCTGTATCACTCACCCGATATACCATGCGATGCTCGCTATCGATACGTCTTGACCAGCATCCTGCCAAATTATGCTTCAAGGCTTCAGGTTTACCAATACCATCAAAAGCATCTCGCTGGCACTCTTTAATCAAACGGTTGATGCGTTTTACCTGTTTTTTGTCGGTACTCAGCCAGTATTGGTAATCTTCCCAAGCGTTATCAGAAAATGTTAATGTCATCAATCGCTCTCATCTGCATCATCAACCTCAACCAACGTACGCTGGACACCTTTGCCTTTATCCAATTGTTCGATACTCTCGAAAATTCGACGGGCATTTTTTGGTGACCGCAATAAATAGGCAGTTTCATTCAAAGCATTGTAGTCATCCAATGACAACATCACCACACTGCCGTGCTGGCGACGAGTAATGATGGTGGGTTGATGATTATCGCAAACGGAACTCATAGTATGAGCAAGCGATTTGCGAACCTCGCTATAAGTTAGGGTTTGCATAATGACCTCGATGTTAATGTTGTAAGCAATATAAAGTACAATAAATTGTACAACTAAACCGACTATCTGACAATGGTCTTTTGAATGTTTTACGAGGTGTGGCTATTGGCTGGTGTTTCAGGAAAATATAATCGTCATAATCTAAACGTGTATTAGCCAAAATTTATCTTTTTTGATATTTGATTTTGGATTTTTTCATTTTACCCACTCTCGCCGTAACTGATACGCCTTGCGAAGTTCGTCAAATACCGTGCCTTCTACTCGTTTGCTATTGTCATTAACTGCCCTACGTAGCATCGCATCATCTGCCATGATGTCATAAAACTCAGCTAGTTTTTCGGGATTGCTCAACAAGGCTTGCCAGTGATAAGGATTGGGCGGTAGCAAGTCGTTAATCGTTGGCGAATTGGTGATATTCAGACGGTTTGCAAACGTAGCAACAAACGCCTCAAACACCATTTGCGTGCCCCTAAGTTTGCCTTCTAGCGTATAGCCTGCAATGTGCGGTGTGGCAATGGCGAGTTGATTTAGCAATTCTTCAGACACCACAGGCTCATGCTCGAACACGTCTAGTACCACTGTTCGGTCAGTCGTCGCTATATCTTTTAATAAATCTGTCTTATTCACCACTGCCCCTCGTGCCGTGTTGATTAGCATGGTGTCTATAGGCATTTTATTTAACGCATTCGCATCAATCAGATGATAGGTCGGGTGCGGACTTTGTTGAGGCGTGGTTAATGGCACATGCAAGCTGATGACATCACTTTGCTTTAGCACTTGCTCAAATGTGGCGTTGTTGGTGCGAGATGACTTTAAGAATGGGTCATAACCCAACACCTGCCAGCCCATATCATTGGCATAATCCGCTAAGGTCGAGCCAATGTTGCCCAAGCCGATGATGCCAAGCGTCATCGATTGATGCCAAAACTGCGGACGCAAAGTCAATATGGTGGTGATGACATACTGAGCTACGGAGTGTTTACTACAGCCTGACGCATTGGCAAAGGCAATGCCACGTTTGCTGAGATAATCCATGTCCACATGATCGGTGCCGATGGTTGCCGAGCCGGCAAATTGCACGCTTGAATTATCCGATAATAACGCCTTATTAACGGACGTGACCGAGCGGATTAGCAACGCATCGGGCTGATATTCTTCCAGCACCTCAGCGGTGATGTCCCGTCCTGCCATGCTCATCAAATTTATCGACACACCTAAAACGGAATTATTAAAATAATCCGATAAATGGGCAATGTTATGGTCGGCAAGAATGGTGAGCATGATTAAGGCTTGGTATCTGATGCTGATGATTTATCCCTAAAGCCGTCATCGTCTAAAGAGGTAGGCGTATCTGCGAAAACGGTGAGCGGGGCAGGGTGTTCGTGCGTCATTGGTCGCCACTGAAAATCACTCAGGGGCACATAGCGAGGGGCAAAAAACTGGTGCTTATGTTGCGTAATCCATTCACGCCACACGGCAAGCCCAATGGCAAGGACAACAGGACCGATAAATAAACCGACGAACCCAAACGCCGTCAAACCGCCAAGTACGCCAATAAAAATGATGATAAATGGGATTTTAGTCGCCCCTGAAATGACAATCGGACGAATGAGGTTATCCACCCAACTGATGGCAAAAATACCCCACAATGCCAAGCCGATGCCCTCGGTCGTCTGACCCTGACTCATGAGCCAAATAGCAACACCGCCCCACGCAAAAGGCGTGCCGAACGGAATCATCGCCACCACAAAGGTTACGAGTGTCAGCAAAATGGGGCTGGGTGCCCCTGCAAAAAAGTAGCCGATGACTGCTAGCACCGCTT
>JAAXIL010000080.1:0-12358 GCA_012270355.1 Psychrobacter sp. | reverse complement strand
GTGCGGTCAAACCAATGCCATACACCACCGCTTGTGTCGTCGTGCCAACCGAATCAATGTAGCCATCGATACGGTTGCCGATGATATTTCGCAGGGCTTGACGAATTTGTTTGATCAGGCTGATGCCGTCTCGATAAAAGAAAAACAGCGTCATCAGCGTCATGCCCAACTTGGCAAGACTACTAAGCACCACGTCAAACGCCAATTTGCCATAATACAAATGCGAACGAACCCATTCTCGAAACTTGAGCATGGTGCCTTCGGGGTCTTTGTTGATTTCCCACAACGTATCTTTGATGGTCTGTCCGATACCGGGTAAGTTTTTAATTGAATCGGGCAAATCGACGTAGCCTCTCTGAATGCGGTGTAATAAAGTGGAAAACAGGTTGAGGGCTTCTTGTTGCAGAATAACGACACCAATCACCAACGGAATACCAATGGCAAGGCTAACCGCCACCGTCATGATGCCCGCACTAAAATCGGAACTAAGTTTGACCTTTTTATGAAAAAAGTTATAAATAGGAAAGGTGACATACGCCAAAATTGCCCCCCACAGGGCAGGCACGATAAAAAACTTGACCACCTGAAAACACAGCACAATCAGCACCACCAGCAAGGTAATGGCAAGAAGTCGCTGAGTAATCAGCTCACGATTCCAGTTTTCGATCATGACGGGCAAACCTAAATGCAGGGCAAAAAAGGACAAACACTTAAACAGTGATTGCCCTATTATGCGTGAAGTTAGTGCAACCGTATATAGCCGACTTCTAATTTATGCTTACAATATTCCCCACCCGCAGTTCGGTTTCTAAAGCGTCTTAGGGACCTACCGGACATTGATGCCAAGCCTAGCCAGTCGTTTTGCATTCAAATGCACACGAACGAACTCGCCCACCCCGAGCGAGCCCAAATCAAACTCACCGACTGACCATCGGATTAGGCGTAAACACGGCAAGCCGACATGGGCGGTCATACGCCTGACTTGACGGTTTTTGCCCTCAAAAATGGTCAAACTTAACCACGTTGTCGGCACGTTTTGGCGGGTGCGAATGGGCGGGTGACGTTGCCATAACGGCATGGGTAGGTCGGCTTCTGTTAATGGCTGAACCTCAGCAGGTAAGGTCAAGCCGTCTTTAAGCTCAACGCCATTGGCAAGTTGCCTAAGTTGCGTGGGGTTCGCCTCGCCTTCAACTTGCACCAGATAGGTTTTGCCTTGTTTTTGCTGTGATGCTTGGGTGTAGGAGTTGATGCTGGGGGGACGAGGTGGGTGAGTAATGGCTTTGTTCACTCGCCCGTCACTGGTTAAAATCAGCAAGCCTTCAGAGGTAGCGTCCAGCCTACCTGCCACTCGTAGCGACTTGTCCGTAAAAAAGTCAGCAAGCGTGGCATAATCGTTGTTGTCGTCGGCTCGAAATTGACTAAGCACGCCATACGGTTTGTTAAATAGGATAAGGGCGGACATCGTATATAACCATTCTCTACATTCATGACAAAACAATTTTAATCCAAACCTACTGAAAAACCCCAAAAAATAATTTCAAGCTCATGCTTTCCCCCGTCAGCCAGTTGTGCTATAATCGTGCCCTTTTTGAATACCCCCAGCCTAATTTCTTGAGTTAGCATCCAGTGTGCTTTTAAGAGCATCAGAGATTAGGTCGTTTTCATTAAATCCCTTTTTTAGTTAATTGTAGAGACACTTATGGTAGTCATTCGTTTAGCTCGTGGCGGTGCCAAAAAACGCCCATTTTATCAAGTTGTTGTTGCCGATCAGCGTCGTGCCCGTAACGGACGTTACATCGAGAACATTGGTTTTTACAACCCACTGGCTCGTGGTCAAGAAGTTGAGCTTCGCCTTGATATGGAAGCCTATAACGCATGGGTTGCTAAAGGTGCACAGCCCTCTGACCGTGTAAAATCGCTTGCCAAAGGCTATACGCCTGAAGCTGAAGAGACCGCATCAGAAACCGCACAAGACGCTCAAACCGCATAAGTTGCGAGTTAAAATAAAGCGTATCAGCGGATTGTCATGAATAAGCATACCCAACCTAACCCCGACTCGCTCATTCAAATCGGCGAACTTAAGAAGCCGTATGGCATCAAGGGGTGGCTTTGGGTATTTAGCCATTTGGACAATCGCCCTGATATTTTTGAGCACCAACCTTGGTGGATTAAGACTGCCACAGGCTACAAACCGCTCGACGTTATAAAGTGGCGAGAGCAAGGCTCGGGCTTGGACGCCAGCTTTGAACCAGTGACGGAACGCAATGTGGAAGAAACCATTCAAGGTGTGGGTATTTGGGTGGAAAAAGACACGTTGAGCGACACAGAAGATGATGAATATCTGTGGTCAGATTTAGAAGGCTTGACAGTCATCAATGCTCAAAATGAGGTTCTTGGCAAAGTTAAGTCGCTATTTGACACGGGTGCTCATTCTATCTTAGAGATTGAGCCAACGACGGACAGCATCGACAGTGAGCCTCGCTTAATTCCGTGGCATGAACAGACCATCATTGACGTATTTTTAGATAAGCAAGAAATACACGTCGATTGGGAAGCGGATTTTTAATTACTTTGCCATAACCACACTATGTATTTTGCCGTCATTTCCATTTTCCCCGAAATGTTTGATGCCTTAACTCAATTTGGCATTACGGGACGGGCGATAAGTAATGGACAGGTGACGGTTGAGGGGATTAACCCTCGAGATTTTACTACCGATAACTATCGGCGAGTGGATGAACGACCATACGGTGGCGGTCCTGGCATGGTGATGATGGCAGAGCCACTGGCAAAAGCTATTGAGTTTGCCAAATCGCAAGCTAAAGTACAGGGTTGTAAGGTCGATTCTGAGCATTGTCCAGTGGTGTATTTATCACCGCAAGGCGAAACGCTGAGTGAAGCGGTGGTCATGCAGTACAAAACGTTGGATGGCATGATTTTGCTATGTGGGCGTTATGAAGGCATTGATGAGCGACTGCTGTCTGCTTATGTCGATGCAGAAATTTCCATTGGTGATTATGTGCTAACTGGCGGTGAATTGCCAGCAATGGTATTGATGGACAGTGTGATTAGACGCTTGCATAACGTGATGGGTGATGATGCGTCTGCCGAGCAAGATTCGTTTGTCGATGGTTTGCTTGATTGTCCGCAATATACCAAACCGCTTGAGTTTGCAGAACAAAAAGTGCCTGAAGTATTGTTATCAGGGCATCATGCCAATATTGCCAAATGGCGATTTGTTCAACAGGAAAAACGTACGCAAGCACGGCGTCCTGATTTGTGGCAAGCGTTTGAGCCGAGTAAAGAGCAAGCCAAATGGCTAAAAAACTTATAAAATTTTTGTATATCAATTTTTAACCCCGTTTTGCCGTGTCGATGAGACCCAAGCAAAACATTAACATAAACCGACGTGATGCGAGACACCATCAGCCTCTCATGTCGTACAGAAGGAATACTCCCATGAGTAACAAACATCCCCTAGTCCAAATCGTAGAAAACGCTCAATTGACCGAGCGTCCAGACTTTGCACCTGGCGACACGGTTGTGGTGCAGGTTAAAGTACGTGAAGGTGAACGTGAGCGTTTGCAGGCGTTCGAAGGTGTGGTGATTGCCAAGCGTAATCGTGGCATCAACTCTGCTTTTACGGTGCGTAAAATTTCGAGCGGTATTGGGGTTGAGCGGGCATTTCAGTTGCACTCGCCACTCATCGATCGTATCGAAGTGAAGCGTCGTGGTGATGTACGTCGTGCCAAACTTTACTACTTGCGTGAGCGTTCGGGCAAATCGGCTCGTATCCGTGAGAAGTTGGGTGCAAAACGTGCCAGCGTACAAGAAGGCGGTCAGACCAAAACTGACGCTGGCGTACCTGATGCGGTTGAAACTGCCCCAGGTATCTAAATTACTGGTATTTAATTTTACCGTTTCCGCTATTTTAGAAACCCTTAATCTTCGGATTGAGGGTTTTTTTATGGTTTGGTTTATAAGTTGAGCAGTCTGTACGTTATGTCATGTCATGCTATGATAAGGACATGTTAAACAATATCGAGACAGACCAAACTCATGACACTCAAGAGACTGATGAGGCGTGTGAATTGTGCGAACGCACTGGACTGAAACTGACCCGCCATCATCTCATTCCTCGCTCTCGTCATAATAAGTCCCGTACCAAACGAGAATTTAGCAAAGATGAAATGACGGGCGAGATTGCCATGTTGTGTCGTCCGTGCCATTCACAAATTCACCGCATTTTTGATAATCATGAATTGGCGACTTATTACCACACGACTGACCGCTTAAAAGAACATAGCGAAGTGCAAAAATTTGTGAAATGGGTCAGAAAACGCCCTGCGGGGTTAAAGATTCGGGTGAAGCGATAGCTTGCATAAGCCATCAAAACACCCCATATCACCCATTACGTCCATCATCAATTCGCATCGAAAATGCCCGATTCTAAAGCCAGTACAAATGTCAAAGCAAGACCAACCGTTTCCCCTCAAAAAGACGACAAAACCGCCCGTTTAAAACACCTCATCAAACGTCTGCCCAATTTACCTGGCGTGTATAAAATGCTCGGCAAACATGGCGATATTTTATATGTCGGCAAAGCAAAATCGCTGAAAAATCGGGTGAATAGCTATTTTGCCAAAACCATCGACCACCCTAAAACTCGGGCGTTGGTAGCTCGCATTCATAATATCGAAACCATCATCACTCGCAGTGAAACCGAAGCGTTATTACTTGAGCAAAACCTCATCAAAGAGCATCGCCCGCCGTATAACGTGGTGCTTCGAGACGATAAATCCTATCTGTATGTGTTTATTTCCTCCGATCAGCCCTATCCCCGATTGGCGTATGGGCGGGGCAAACGCAACCATCAGCAAGGCAAGTTTTTTGGACCTTTCCCATCGGCTCATGCTGCCAAAGAGACGTTGCTATTGATGCAAAAGATGTTTCAGATGCGGCAGTGTACCAACACCTTTTTTCGCCAACGCAAACGCCCGTGTTTGGAATATCAGATTAAGCGGTGTCGTGCCCCTTGTGTGGGACTGGTATCGCCTGAGGATTATGCTGAAGATGTGAATAACACCATTCGTTTTTTGAAGGGCGATTCGGGTGAAATTCACACCACGCTCATCGACAAAATGGAAGCAGCGGCAGAGGATTTGAACTTTGAGCAGGCGGCGTTTTATCGTGACCAATTATCTCGCCTAAGAGAAGTGCAAGCCAAGCAGGCGGTGTATACGGTGAAGGGTGAGGCGGATGTGATTGCAATTGCCAGCCAAGCGGGTATGACGTGTGTGAATGTACTGACGGTGCGGGGCGGGCGAGTGTTGGGCGGTAAAAATTACTTTCCCGACCTAGATGCCAGCTTGCCCATCGACGAGAATCTATCCGCCTTTGTGATGTCGTTTTATTTTCAGGTGACCGACGACTTGCCGAGCGAGATTATTTTAAGCCATGAATTGCCCGACCAAACGGCAGTCGGTGAAGTGCTATCGAGCCAGTTTGACAGCAAAGTCACGCTAAAAACTCGGGTGCGAGAGCATCGGGCGGATTGGCTTGATTTGGCAACCTTAAACGCGAATAACGCCCTTAAAACCAAACTCGGGGACTATTTAGAATTGCACGCTCGCTTTAGGGCTTTAAAAGACGTGCTGGCGACGGTTACCGACCAAACCATTGACCGCATCGAGTGCTTTGATATTTCGCATACGATGGGCGAGGCGACCATTGCCAGTTGCGTGGTGTGCGACCAAGGCGGACTTCGCAAACGGGATTATCGCCAATATGCCATTCACGGCATTCAAGGAGGCGATGACTATGCGGCGATGCGTCAGGCACTGGAACGACGCTACAAAAAACACCCGTTGCCCGACTTACTGCTGATTGATGGCGGTAAGGGACAACTCAACATGGCTCATGAGGTACTAACCGAGCTGGGCATCGCTGGCGATACCTTGCTGATTGGTGTGGCGAAGGGTGAGGGACGCAAGGCAGGGCTTGAGGTATTGCATTTTATCGACCATGAGCCACTTGATTTACCGATGGACTCCAAAGCCCTGCATCTTATCATGCACATTCGGGACGAAGCTCACCGTTTTGCCATCACCGCTCACCGCAAAAAGCGGGATAAGCGTCGCTCCAGCTCGGTGCTCGAGGCAATCCCTGGTTTGGGCGAAAAACGTCGGCGAGATTTGCTCAATCACTTTGGCGGATTGCAACAACTGCTTGGGGCATCTGAGCAGGAACTGGCTGGCGTAAAAGGCATTGGTTCGGTGCTCGCCAGTACGATTTATAAGGTGCTTCATGAGTAGTATGAGTTTACTTACCCTTAATCTCTTCTCGCAACCATGCCTTTAAGTCTTCGGACATGATTGCCATTTGCTCGCTAAGATAATCGTCGATTTTGCGTTCGAGTTCAGCGAGCATATCTTCGTTGATACTTCCCTTTATTGATTGAGACTCACTGCCCAAACGATCCGTCAACGAATCTGCCTCGGCGTTTTTTGATGCCTCAAAGTCGGTGTCAGAGACATCATCGATGCCTGCCTCGATGACGGTATTAGATGTTGGCATTGGTGTGGGTAATGATGACTCTGTAGAGATAGCGTTTTCGGAATTAATCACAGGAGCATCTGAGTTGGCTTTTATTTTTAAAGCTTGGTTTGTTCCATCATCGACAGCACTCTTTGCCATGTCCTCATTTTCGCTCTCATCCTCTTGGTCTTGTAGTTCTGCATAAATCTGCTCAATCTCGTCGTTCAAGTCGGCATGACGAAAATTGAACGTAGCAAGTTCGGTGTCGGGGTTGAGCAAAGTAACAATATCCTCAAGCTCTTGCACGATGGCACGGCGGACAGCCTCGGGGGCTTGTTGCCAATGCTTTGAGAATTGATGCGAAAAAGACAGTTGGGACATAAGGGGTATCCAAAAAATGAGCAATAAATTGTGTCAGTGTAGCAAGTTTAATCGGTGTGGCTCAATGGGTGCGGGTGCGATAATCACCCCATCCTTTTTAACACGTTGTCCTTTTTAATCACCATATGATAAATCACCGCCCCCACATGGATGGCAAGCGTCGTTAAAATGGCTGTCCAAAAAATTCCAGTGTGCAAGCCATACCAAAACTTAGCCGTAGCAGGGTCGGGCGTGACAAACACGGGCATGTTGAATAGTCCAAACATGCTGATGGGTCTGCCACCGTACATAGTCATCAAGATGCCGGCAAGGGGCATGGCAAGCAACAATAGCAGTAGCACCACATGCACCAATTTTGCCACTAAAATTTGCCAATTTGGCATGTGTAACTGAGCATAAGACGGTTTTTTGGCAAAGAGATAGCTCACTGCATGCACGAGCATCCAGCCAAAGGTGAGCGTGCCAATGGCTTTGTGAATGGCAATATAGTTAAAATTACCGCTCGGCTCGCCCACTTGCCGATGCAGCAGCAAAAACGTCCAAGTGATTGCCATTAAGAGCACCGTTCCCCAATGGAGCAGGCGAATAAGCGGTGACCATTTATTGACCTCTTTCACGGTTTGAGTTGAAGTGAATAGATGATTGGCTGGCTTTGACATGGGTCAGGCTCGCTAAATGTTGGGTAGATAAGGGACTTTTATTGATATCGATATGAAAATTTGATGAAAAACGCTCAGATGCTTTGATGATGGTCGTTCTAATGGTAGCTCAATCGTCAAGCGTGGATTAAAATAGCCAACACCATAAAACCTTGCTATATTACTCGGTTATCCTTTTTGATACCAATGTTTAACCCAAATAAGAAAAACTATGTCTCAAACGCCCGCTAATGAGTCGCTCGACACTCAAATTGATAAATTAACTGCATTATTTGACGAAGCCGTTGCCACCTTGCAAGCAGACGGCACATTACCCGCTGAATGGCAAAATAAAAGCCAACTTATTCGCAGTAAATCGCCCGAGCATGGTGATTTTGCCAGTAATATCGCCCTAACTGCTGCTAAACCTGCCAAAATGAATCCTAGGCAGTTGGCGGAAAAAATCGTCGCCACATTGCCTGAAAGTGGCGACATTGCCAAAACAGAAATTGCAGGGGCAGGCTTCATCAATATATTTTTAGCCAGCGATGCTAAATTTGCCGTATTGGATGCCATTTTTGAGCAAGGCGACATTTTTGGCACATCAAACAAATTTGTCGACCAAAAAGTGCAAGTCGAGTTTGTGTCTGCCAACCCAACCTCAAGCCTGCACGTTGGGCATGGGCGAGGGGCGGCGTTTGGCATGAGCGTGGCAAACCTGCTCGAAGCCGTAGGCTATGACGTGACCCGAGAATACTACGTCAACGATGCAGGGCGACAAATGGACATTCTCGCCACCAGTACTTACTTGCGTTACCTGCAAGTGTGTGGCGAGACGGTGACGTTCCCCGTCAATGGCTATCAAGGCGACTACGTGACCGATATTGCCACCATGTTGCACACTCAGCACGGTGATACTTATCGTCATGCGTTTGCCGAGCTTGCCAAAGGCGTGCCTGCCGATGCGACTTTTGAGACTGATGAACTGGGTGAGGGCACAGGCGATAAGGAAGCCCATATTGATGGCTTAATCGCTAACGCCAAACGTTTGCTTGGAGCTGAAGGCTATGCCATTTTTCTAAATGCGGCGTTATCCAGTATTTTGGCAGACATTAAAGAAGACTTGAACGAGTTTGGCGTACGCTTTGAGGAATGGTTCAGCGAAAAATCGATTCAAGCCGACATTGGGCCTGTGCTGTCTGAGCTGGACGCAAAAGGCTATTTATATGAAAAAGACGGCAATGTTTGGTTCCGTTCCACCGATTTTGGTGATGAAAAAGACCGTGTGGTCAAGCGTGCCAATGGGCAAACCACCTATTTTGCCTCAGATATTGCCTACCACAAAAATAAGTTTGACCGAGGGTTTGACACCGTCATCAACGTGTGGGGAGCAGACCATCACGGTTATATCGCCCGGGTCAAAGCCGCTTTACAAGCCTTGGGCATTGACCCCGAACGCTTAGAGGTAATTTTGGTGCAGTTTGTGGCATTGTGGCGAGGCGAAGAAAAGGTGCAAATGTCATCACGCTCAGGGCAGTTTGTGACCTTGCAGGAATTGCGGGAAGAAGTAGGTAATGATGCGGCACGGTTTTACTATGTTGCCCGTCGCCCCGAAGTGCATATCGATTTTGACCTAGAGCTTGCTAAATCGCAAAGTAAAGACAATGCCGTGTATTATATTCAATACGCTCATGCTCGAATTTGTAGCGTGTTGAACAAAGTCGAGACGCTGGGCGAACAAGTGGGGCTATCAGTCGATGATACGCTTGGTAAACAGCATGAAACTTTGCTGTCTGAGGAGGTTGAGGGCGAATTGGTGAAGCTGTTATCCGCTTATCCTACTACGCTAGAGCGGGCAGCGACGGGCTATGACCCACACGTGTTGACCAACTATTTAAAAGACCTTGCCAGTTTATTTCACGGTTGGTACAACGACCATCGCATATTGCCCAAAGCTTTGCTTGAGGGCGGGATGCCGAGCGGAGACGAATTAAACCTGATGCAGGCACGGTTAAGATTATCTAAAGCGGTGCAGACCGTGATCGCAGGTGGGCTAAATTTATTAGGATTGTCCGCCCCGTCCGCAATGTAAAATAGTTTTTAGAAATCAAACAACCGACCTCATTTATAGAACAAGCCATCAAATCATCAATTAAAGAGGTATTCCAATGTTAGCCAAAAAACCTAAAGGAGCAACCGAAAAACGTCAAGGTAGTGGCGTTGCCAGTTTGCTATGGATGTTTGTGGGAGCCATTCTAACCTTGATGATTGGCGTGTTTTTGTATTTATGGAACCCTTTTGATATGGGCAATGAGGCAGGGCTTGAGGAACGCAGGGTTCAACCCATTGAGCAAGCCAACAATACAGGTAATGCAAATGGCAATGATGGTGACTTCGAGTTTTATGATTTGTTGCCCGAGCAAGAGATGGTGGGCATTCCTGATGCGACTGTGTTAGAAGAAGACATGGCAGAAGGAGAAGGGCAAGTTGAAACTTTGCCTGAGCCTGACGTGGTAATAGAAGCCGAAGACGATGCAGGAAACAATACTAATAGCAATGCTAACAATAACGCCAATAACTATGGCATTTCAGAAGAGAACATCTTAAATCCGATGGGTGAGCAAGGCGGAAGTGGCAATCAAAACAACGTTCAAGAAAGTCAGCAAGCTGGTGAGCCAACGATTGAGATTGTCGAGGAAGAGGGGACTTACGACGAGCCTCAAAATAATAATCAGGGGGGCGGTCAAAACAGTAATCAAAGTGGGGCAGAGCCAACCGTTCAAGGCGGAAATGGTGAGCCGTCATCTGCCAGAATCACCGTTGCACAATCAAACAAAACCTACATTCTGCAAATTAATAGTTTTGGCACCGCAAGCGAGGCGGACAAACGACGGGCTCAAGTGCTGATGGCAGGTGTGGACGCACGAGTGGTGCGGATGCAACTGGCAAACGGGCAAACGGTGTATCAAGTGATTACCGCCCCGACTGCCAATCGACAAAAAATCATCAGCACCCAGCAAAAAGTACAAAACAATGGCATTGATTCGCTGATTGTGGAACAAAACCGTTAATTTGTATGCCTCTTAAACCAATTTCAGATTAACGGCGTTTCGACTTCTTTGACCGTTTTGCCAGCTTGTTCAAGCGGTTTACCACTTGCGTATAGTGCGATGGCGTTACCCGTTGCATCACATCGAGCATTCGTGCGTCATCACCAATCAGGCAACGGCTTTCGTTATTGGCGACTGCCATTAAAATAACGTCGGCTGCATCGTTCGGGTCATATTTAAGCAGTTTGTTGAGTTTTTTAATGCTCTCGCTACCGCCTTTCATGCCCAAGTCTTTGATGCTGTCATTGCCCCGCGAGCTGTTGATGATGTTGGTGCGTATGCCACCTGGATGCACGGAAGTTACCGATACGCCACAGTTTTCGATGTCTAATTCATGACGCAGACTTTCGGTGAAACCACGCACCGCAAATTTACTGGCGTTATAGGCAGATTGCGTCGGTTGAGCGGTCAAACCAAATAGGCTCGAGATATTGATGATATGTCCGTGTCTCGACTTTTCACCGTTTTCTTTGGCTAATTTAACGCTGTTTTTAATGAGCGGTAAAAACGCTTTGGTGCCATACACCACGCCCCAAAAGTTGATGTCCATTACCCATTTAATTTCATCAATGCTCATGCCCTCAACCGTTGAAGTCAACGCCACGCCTGCATTGTTGAATATAAAATTAACTTGACCAAACTCCGCCATGATGTCATCTGCCCAGGCAGTGACAGCCTCATAATCGGTCACGTCCACGACTTTCGTATGCACCTGCACATCATACCCTGCCAATTTTTCTTTAGTAATGGCTAAAGTCTCGGCATTGATGTCCGACAGTGCCAAATCACAACCCAGCTTTGCAAGATATTTAGCCAATTCCAACCCGATGCCTGAGCCAGCCCCTGTGATGGCAGCGACATGACCTGCATAAAATTTTTTTAGTTGAGCCTGGTCAATTTGTGGCGAGATAAATGGGGTGTGCTGACTGACGCGGTACTTGGCTTTGGCGAGCGTGCTGCTAAGTGGTAATAGCATATTTCTTCCTTGAGAATTATAAATAACTGAGCTTACGCAAAATTTTGTATTTGGCGATCGGCAATCATTTGTCTTGCTTGCGTTCCAGTAGGTGCCGAGGCTGCGACAAACAATTCCCGATCAACTGAAAGCTATTAAATTGGTACTACTGCGTAACTTCAATAAATAACTATGACAGTTGTGTACTCAATGACAGTTTATCACGTTGAGTAACCAAACGACCATGTCTTTAAAATGATTGGTTTCATAAAAAAAGCCGCCATGAATGACGACTTCTTTACGCTAAACATTTATCGATAATAAAAGCTAGGCGATTTTAGGGGCTGCATTGTCATTGATGACCGCATCGTTCACTTCCACCGTTTTTGCCTGTTGCATGGATGGCAACTCGTACATGGTATCAAGCAGTGCATTTTCAACGATAGACCGCAAGCCCCGAGCCCCCGTCTTGCGTTCCACCGCTTTTTTAGCAATCGCCCGCAGTGCTTCATCAGTAAAGGTCAGCTTGGCATCTTCCATGTTAAACATATATTCGTATTGCTTCACGATGGCATTTTTTGGCTCGGTGAGTATCTGCACCAATGCGTCTTCGTCCAATTCTTCGAGCGTGGCGATAACAGGCAAACGTCCAATCAACTCTGGAATTAAACCGAATTTAATTAAATCTTCAGGCTCAACGTCCTTAAATAGTTCGGTAAGCTGACGGCGGTCTTCTT
>JAAXIL010000105.1 GCA_012270355.1 Psychrobacter sp. | reverse complement strand
TTAATAAACCGACCTTCAGCTTCCACAATCGTCAGTTGCCATCCATCCACGACAGCCGTTTGATTGTCCAAGTCGCCAACATGTCCGAGGGCTTGCATCATCAGACCGCCCATCGTGTCCACGTCCGTGTCGTCGAACGTCGAGCCGATTTCATCGTTGCAGTCCTCAATGTCGGTAGACGCTTCGACGATCCAGGTGTTCGGGCGGGAAGTGTCAAGGACGATGTTGTTTAAGTCGCTGTCTTCTTCAAAATCGTCGTGTTCATCAACAATGTCCCCGACGATTTCTTCTAATAAATCTTCCATCGTGACCACGCCAACCATGTTGCCAAAGTCGTCAACCACGACTGCCATGTGCACCTGCGTGCGTTGCAATGAGCGAAGCAAAGTGTCTGAACGGGCAGTTTCGTTGATGTAGAGAGGCTGACGCATCAAGGATTTAAGGTTGAAACTGGTGAGACTGGCATCGGCTCGCACCATGCCGACAAGAAGCGGAATGAGGTCTTTGGCAAGCAAAATGCCGATGACCGCATCTTCGTCCTGCGAGTCAAATACGGGATAGCGAGAATGGGTGGTGTCGACGATGAGCGATAAAATGTCGTCCACGCTGTCGGTGTCATATACGCCCTCAACTTGAGGGCGGGGAGTCATGATTTCTCGCACTTGGGTAGCGGGTAAATCCAGTACGCCCTCTAACATATCGACGGTATCGGGCTGTAAAAATTGGCGAGAATCTTGCACCAGTTTGACCAATTCGTCGCGGGTTTCGGGGGCGGTGTTGAGCCAGCGTTTTAGTCCTCTTGACCAACTGCTGGTGGTTTGCGGGGTAGAGTGGCTACTTCGACTGTCGTCAGACATGAGGGGGTCATGTGCCTCTTATAATGAAATTGCTTTCACTTTAGCCGATGCGTGCGTGCGATTCAATGCGAATTTAACAGATTTTGTTATGAGCGTGTGAGTGGGTCATGACGAGGCCGGGTTGTGCTAGGATTGTCTTTCGCGTTGTATAGAGTATGTCATGCAATTCAACATTTAAATACGCCACTTCAATCAAACATTAAGTACTATAGTCCATGCTAAAAAAGTTGTTTACAAAATCATCTGCTCACCCCAAAAATTTCCGCTCAAAGTTGCTATTAGCTCCACTCTTTATTGGTATGGTGCTGGCAAGTTTGTGGCTGGGGTTGGTGCTGTGGTTTCATTTGCCAGATGTATTGGGGCTAGGGCAGGGCAAGCAGACGGAAATGGCTCGGTGGCTTGCGGTTTGCGGATTGGGTGGATTGAGCCTAACGACGCTTTGGGCAAGGGGTATGGGATGGCAATCGGCTGATAAATGGCTTTGGGGTTATGGGGTATTGGCATTGGTGATTGGGGCAGGATTTTTTAGCTTCTCTCCCAAACAGCATCGGGCGTGGCAAGCAGAAGTGTCGCATTCAGTCACCTATGAGCGAGATGCCCAGCATCCAAACCTTATCACCCTACATCACGTGCGGGATTTTGTGTGGCAACGTAATTTAAAACTCACAGACGTTCCTAAATTGCAAGATGACACGCCCAAGTTACATACTAAGTTTCATGCCGAAGACAAACAATTCACCTCGCAGGCATCGCAAACGGCGGATAAGACTGAGCTTGCGAGCATCAAAAAAGACACCGTGGTGCAAGAGCGTTGGATTTCTCGCACGGTGAATTTAAATGACCTTGTTGGGATTGATGTCATCAATTCCTACTGGATGGGCAGACCCATTGCTCATACGCTAATCAGTTTTCGGTTTGCAAATGCCGAGCCGATAACTTTTTCGTTTGAGATTCGCAAGGAAGAGGGTGAGGATTTTTCGACGCTTGGTGGGTTTGTGCGTCAATTTGAGCTGGCTCTCATTGCCTCAACTGAGCGAGACATTGTTTATACTCGTAGTAATGTGCGAGGCGAGCAAGTGTATGTCTTTCCCATTGCTGGCGTGAGTCAGGCGGAGATGCAGGCGTTATTTTTGCAATATCTCAAGCAGGCGGATAAGTTGCAACAAGAGCCCACGTGGTACAACACCTTAACCGCTAATTGCACCAACCTGATTTTTAATATGGCACGGCAAGTGAGTGCGGAGAATCAAGATGGCGAAAAGTTGCCTTATGATGCCCGCATTTGGGCATCGGGCTATTTGCCGTCTTATCTTAAAGAGCAAAATTTATTGCCAAATAGGGATTTGACCATCGATGAGTGGATGCAAAAGGGGTGGATAAATCCAAAGGTGCAAAACTTAACGCTTGAAGACGTACAGGCAGATGCAGGTCTGTATTCGAAGCGGATGCGAGATGGCATATCTCAACCCTCACCTTGAAGCTGTATTTCATAAAGCTGGCTTCTTTAAAACTGGCTAGACAGGGCGTTAAAGTCAGGCAATAATCCATCCTTGAGTAACCACCACGTCATGGGGTCAGAAACTTGATGCCAAAACGGGGCGATGGGCGGGGCGATAAATAGCAACGTGGCGAGCAAGGCATACAGTCCAAGATAACGATACCGCTGGTCGTCCCGATAAAACTTCATCGCCGTGCCTGACGAACGCTTAAGCCGTCGCCCAAGCAAATCGACGCTATACAATTCATCAAGCGTGAGATGCGTCATCGCCCCGATAAACAAAAACAGCCCATAAAACCAACTCGCCAGTACGGGTGTTTTAAGTACATAAGCATTCACGCACACAAAGCCGATTGCCAAAATTGCCATGTACGGCACGGAATGAATGATGCCCCGATGTACTGTCAAATTGGCAAACACCTTAAAAATACCGTATCGCACCACGGCATAGCACACTAGCCACAACGCCAACATGGACACCAGCGACAACGATGCTCGCCAATGAATGACAAGGGTAAACGCCAGCGTTAAAGACAAAAGGTCAAAGCCAATCTTGATGGGCGTAGAATTGTCCGAGTCGATGTCAGGCAAAAGCCCACCCGCCGTGCCAATGAGCGTGCATGACACAAAATCATTTCTCGTGAACAGCCATGCTTTCTAAGACACCAATCCCAGCACGCAAATGACCG
>JAAXIL010000212.1:817-15676 GCA_012270355.1 Psychrobacter sp. | reverse complement strand
GCGGGGCAAGCAAACCTGATAACTTTGATGCAATCATGTCAAAAATGACGAAGTACTTTGATCAGGCATTGGCTTAAAAACTGTCCTAAGAACTTTTGCTTATACAAGCCTTTACCAACTTTCATGAAACCCGTGCGTTCGCATTGGGTTTTATGGTTTTTTTGCAGTTGATTGGGCAATTATGCTATAACAGACGGTTTGAAATTTACGAATTATATTTTGATACACAGTTCTAATTAAGGTGAGTTTAATGGCACTAATTGTGCAAAAATACGGCGGAACGTCGATGGGCAGTATTGACCGCATTAAAAATGTGGCAAAACGCATCAAACGCTGGCATGACAACGGGCATCAAGTGGTGGTTGTGGTGTCTGCCATGAGTGGCGAAACCAATCGCCTTATCGACCTTGCCCATCAAATCAGCAAAACGCCTAATCCCCGAGAATACGATCAACTGGTGTCAACTGGCGAGCAGGTGTCCATCGCTTTGCTGTCGATGGCGATTGAAGAGCTGGGCATCGAAGCCCGCTCATTCACAGGCAGACAAGTCGCCATCCGTACCGATGATGCGTATAACAAAGCCCGCATTCAAGACATCGACGAAACGCCAATCCGTAGCGAACTTGATGCAGGTAAGGTAGTGGTGGTCGCTGGTTTTCAAGGCATCAATGCCGAGGGCAATGTAACGACACTCGGGCGAGGCGGGTCAGACACCACAGGCGTCGCCCTTGCCGCCGCTTTGAACGCCGATGAATGCCAAATTTACACCGACGTGGACGGTGTTTATACCACCGACCCTCGGGTGACCTCAAAGGCTCGCAAACTGAGCAAAATCACCTTTGAAGAAATGCTCGAGATGGCAAGCCTTGGTTCAAAAGTCTTGCAAATTCGAGCCGTTGAGTTTGCCGGCAAATATCAAGTACCGCTTCGGGTATTGTCCAGCTTCGATGATAGCTTGGACGGACAATTTGATGACCATTTTCGCCAAACCGTTGGCACACTAATCACCGTTGATGAAGGAGATAGCATGGAACAGCCCGTCATTTCAGGCATTGCGTTTAATAGAGATGAAGCCAAAATTGTGGTGCGTGGCGTGCCGGACAATCCTGGGGTTGCTTCTGCCATTCTTACCCCCATCAGCGATGCCAACATCGAAATCGACATGATTTTACAAAATCTATCGACCAAAGGCACGACTGATTTTAGTTTCACGGTCAACCGCACTGATTTTGACAAAGCCATGCAAATTTTGAATGACGACGTGAAAGGCGACATCAATGCTCAAGAAGTGCATGGCGATAGCGACGTGGTTAAAGTGTCGCTTGTGGGCGTTGGCATGCGGTCACACGCTGGCGTGGCAAGCCGTATGTTCCAAGTTTTGGCAGAGAACAACATTAACATCCAAATGATATCCACTAGTGAGATCAAAATCTCGGTGTTGATTGGTGAAGGGCATTTAGAAAAAGCTGTCAAAGCCTTGCACACAGCTTTTGGTTTGGATAGAACCGATGGTGATAGCAAAGTGGCAGGCGTTTAAGCCTCGGCTTTGATGCTTCAATAAAAACCCCCATTCACATCATGCGAATGGGGGTTTATTATTTCTATACGATTAAAAACAAACAGTCATATTGTCTGTGTTGTTGGCACGATCAGTAGCCTTCAATATCAATTTCATTGGGCGATAGCCAAGCGTACAATCCACCGCCAATAATGGGGGCAACCCAAAAAAGCCACAATGGCAGTTAAAACAACTTCAGCAATAAACGCCGCCATCATGCTATAGCCACCGGGTGAAAACGCCCCAAAGCCGTTGGTTGCGAACGCCCCTGCTGCCGTGGGGTCAATTGCAAAGCCTGCTTGTCCGCTGGCGATGACATAAATAAAAAATACACCCAATGCCCCGCCCAATACGAGCCACATCGTACCCAAAAATTCGGCGGCTAATTTTTTTGTTAACGTCATGCTAAAACCTCCAAGTCAATTCATTCATTAACATTTAGCTTCTGCGTCATACGCCAAAATTATGCTAAAGTCTATCTTTCATCGTTTATCAGTCCATAATTGCGACAAAATTTAGAATTTGGCACAATTATCTTTACCTATTTAATTCACTCAATACTCAAAAGAAAACACCATGAAGATTATTTCAAAACCTTCACCTGCCCCCTACCCATTTCAACCTGTGCTAGATTTTTGGTTTGATGAAGACACTAAACCGCTTTGGTTCGCAAAAAGTGATGATTTTGATAACCAACTGTCCGATAAATTTTTAGCGACATGGCAAGCGGTGACAGCAGGTGAATGTGCCGGTTGGCGGGAAACAACAAAAGGAGCAGTAGCGGAAATCATTGTCCTCGATCAATTTTCTCGCAACTTAAAACGGGATACCCCTCAGGCATTTGCCTATGATGGTATGGCACTGGTATTGGCTCAAGAACTGTTAAAAAGAGAGGAGTTTGATAAGTTACCGCAAGCCTATCAGCGATTTGCGTTGATGCCATTTATGCATTCAGAGTCCAAACGCATTCATGAGCGAGCCCTTGAATTGTTTGAGCAATTAGGTGATGCAGATACCCTAGCATTTGAAAAAAAGCATAAAGCTATCATTGACCGGTTTGGACGCTATCCGCACCGCAATGCCATCTTAGGGCGAGAATCGACAAATGAGGAAATGGCATTTTTAAGTGAGCCTAATTCGTCGTTTTAGTTCTAAGTTTTCAGTAATCTTTAAGACATAAAAAAACCCAGTCGAAGCTGGGTTTTTTTATGTAAATTTAGACGACTTTAGTAACAACTACTTCATCAACAACTCATTAACCCGCTTCAAATAGCCCGCTGGGTCATCTAGTTGTCCGCCATCGGCAAGCAAGGCTTGATCAAAAATCACTTGGGCGAGGTCATCGAACTGCTCACTAGACTCTAACTTTTGGATCAGTGGGTGATTTGGGTTGACCTCAAGCGTCGGCTTCACATCGGGCACTTCCTGCCCCATTTGCTTGAGCATCTGCACCATCTGCGGGCTAAGCTCACCATCACCCACCACGATACAGGCAGGGCTATCCACCAAACGGGTGGTCACTTGCACGTCTTTGGCTCGGTCGCCGAGGGCAGATTTCATTTTTTCAACCACAGGCTTCATTGACTCTTGAGCCTTCTCAGCTTCTGCCTTCTCTTCCTCGTCCTGCAAATCGCCCAAATCCACTGCCCCTTTGGCAATGTTTTGTAGCGGTGTGCCATCAAATTCGTTGAGGAAGTTCATAGCCCACTCATCAACTCGGCTGGTCATCAAAATCACTTCGATGCCTTTTTTCTTAAATAGCTCAAGCTGGGGGCTATTTTTGGCAGACGCAAGATTTTCGGCAGTCAGGTAATAAATCGCCTTTTGCCCGTCAGCCATACGATCTTTATAATCGGCAAAACCCGTCTCTAACCCATCGTGTGTGCTGGTCGCATAACGAAGCAATTTTGCAATGCGTTCCTGATTACCCATGTCCTCGCCCAAGCCTTCTTTGATCACATCACCAAACTCGGCATAGAATTGCTTGAACTTGTCCTGTTTATCTGTATCTTCGCTATTTGCTAGGCTCGCAAGCAAGGTTAAGATACGGCGGGCGTTACCATCACGAATGGATTTTACGTCCCGAGATTCTTGCAACAACTCACGGCTGACGTTCAGCGGTAAATCGGCAGAATCAATCACCCCTTTGACAAATCGCAAGTACATGGGTAAGAGTTGCTCGGCGTCATCCATGATAAACACCCGTTTGACGTACAACTTTAAGCCATGTTGCTGCTCACGGGCATATAAATCAAACGGGGCTTTTTTGGGGATATACAGCAATTGCGTGTATTGCACCCGCCCTTCAACACGGTTGTGCGTCCAAGCCAATGGCTCTTCAAAGTCGTAGGTGAGGTTTTTATAAAACTCGACGTACTCTTCATCGTCAATTTCTGAGCTAGAACGTGTCCACAACGCACTGGCTTTATTGATGGTTTCCCATTCATCGGTCAGTACCATTTCACCGCTTGGGGGCGTGGCGGTTTCATCGTCTGCGTCGCTGTCTTCGACCACGTCCTCTTGCCACACTTCTTTTCGCATTTGAATTGGCAAGCTGATATGGTCAGAATATTTGTTGACTAATCGCTTGAGTTTGGCACGGTCAAGATAGTTGTCATCACCTTCGGTGTATTCCTCTTTTAGGTGTAAGGTGATGGACGTACCTCGGTCATCTTTGGTGATGGTTTCGGTCGTAAAATTGCCCGTACCGTCCGACACCCAACGCACACCTGTATCGGCTGGCTCGCCCGCTTTACGAGATTCGACGGTGATTTTATCAGCAACGATAAAGCCCGAATAAAAGCCTACCCCAAATTGCCCGATGAGCTGTCCATCTTGCTTTTGGGCATCGGATAATTTGTCTAAGAATGCTTTTGTACCTGATTTGGCAATTGTGCCAAGGTTTTCAATCGCATCGGCTTCGTTCATGCCAATGCCGTTATCAGAGATGGTGATGGTTTTAGCGTCCTCGTCCATGTCGATGCGAACGTGCAAATCGCCGTCGCCTTCATATAGGCTGTCATCTGAGGTCGCCTCAAAGCGTAATTTGTCGCACGCATCGGACGCATTCGACACCAATTCCCGCAAGAAAATATCGGGATTGGAATATAGGGAATGCGTGACCAGGTGCAACAGCTGAGCGACTTCGGCCTCAAAAACGTGTTGGGTAGGTTGACTGGAAGATGGTTCGGACATAATGTCTCCTTCTGAGTTTAGTTGTTAGTTCTTTACACAAATAGGGTCAAGTGAGATTTTTTCAACCACGAAATTCGCCTGTCATTTATTTTGCTCAAAATTGCATGTTTAACTTAACGGCAAATACCGCTACACTTATCATTATCTGATACACCGATTAAAAGATCGGTGACACTTGTGCAACAAAATACGGTTTTAGGAATTAACGAACTCAATTAAGGAAAAAACTCATGGCAAACCCTGATTCGTTGGCTATGCACGAGGACGATTTCGACTTATTTGCGGGCATGAGTGATGCCGAAATTGAACAATTTTTGTTAGACAGTGCTGATGATAATGTCTCTACCGCTCCAGACATCTTTGCTAAAAGCGATACGCTAAGCAGTCCCTCAAATTCCGACCATGATGCTTTGCTAAACGCTGATAACTCTCAGAGCGAGCGAAAAAACAACAGCAATTCCGTTTCTACGCAAGATTTACAAATAGAAAGTGATTTGATTGATGAGGCGAATGACCATGAAACCAATTTAGATTTTGACGATAACTTAAATAGTGACTTAAACCGTGCCTCAAACAGTGGTTTAGATAATAATGCCAGTCGCCAAGATAATACAGACCCGGCATTTGATTTGGATAATTTAACCGTTGATGATTTGGATTTTGTATTGGGTGAGGATAAACAAAGTACAACTGACGCACCATTAGTGGCAGAATTTGATGAGTCTCTAGACGATCGAAATCTAACTATTACCCCCAAAACTTCTCAAGATGGTAAAAGTGACGCGTTAGAAACCAGCCTAGACGATGACCCTTTTGAGCTAGATTTGTCAACTGATAGCAAGGTTTCTTCTAAAACTTCGGTTAATAACGACCTAACTTCCGAAATTGCGACTGATAAAACAGCCACTACTACCTCTCCTACTACTCGCTCAACCGAATCTGACACTTTATTTACTGAGAAAAACTTCGATACCGCAAGCCAGCTAGATGATTTATTTGCACAAGTAGATGATGCGTCAATGTATTTAGATGATAAAAAAGTGGATAACGAAGATGTAATTAGGTTTGATGATAATACTGATTTGGATGCCATCGATATTGATTTAGAAGATGAACCGTTACGGTTTGACGATGAGTCAGGATTTGATGAAAGCGACAATTCTCAAGATGGCAGATCTAAAGACAATGTGACAGACGTTGAGGATTCAGCTGATGACAATTCAAGCAGTGATAACGTGAATGCTGATGACGGCTTAATTGCAAATACGCCTAATCAAGCGATAACGACAGATTTGGACAACGCTGAGACAGACGAACCCGCTGGCGGTAATCTTAAAGCCGACTTCGAGGCAGTGAATCAAGATTTTAGTGAGTTCCGCCAGCAAATGAAGTTATTGGCAAACCAAGCCGATGAATTTTATGCTATATCCTCAAGCCTGATTGCAAAAATTCGGGATTTGCAAAATCAAGGTGACGATGATTTTTCCATCACCTACGAGCAGGTGTATCAACTCAGGGGCTGTATGATGGCGACCAAACGGGCGTTTAATGAAATCCCTAACTTTTTTGACGTCGCCGAACAAGCGTGGGAAAACGACCTCTACACCGCTCAGATGCGTCAAAAGAAAAAGTAAACTAAATTCCCTGTCCCTGCTTAAACCTGCTCAACGGGAATGCGTAATGCTTTGGGCAAACTAAAGGTCACGTTTTCCTCAATGCCTGCCAATTCATTCGGAACACTTCCGCCCCAAGTTTGCAATTGGTTGAGCACGTCTTGGATCAACACTTCAGGGGCAGATGCCCCTGCCGTCACGCCCACGCTGTTCACATCTTCAAACCAAGCTTTATCCATCTCGTCTGCATTATCTATAAGATAAGCTCGGCGACCCATCCGCTCGGCAAGCTCCCGCAAACGGTTGGAATTGGACGAATTTGGCGAGCCGACTACCAACACCACCTCGCACTGATTGGCTAAATCTTTTACCGCATCTTGACGATTTTGCGTGGCATAGCAAATGTCATCTTTACGAGGACCTTGAATGACAGGAAATTTATCCCGCAACGCATCAATCACCACTGCCGTGTCGTCCATTGACAGCGTGGTTTGCGTCACAAATGCCAGTTGCTCAGGGTCATTTACCGTCAAGTCTGCCACGTCATCAGGGTTTTCTACCAAATGAATCTGCCCACCGTGTTTGGTATTAAATCGCCCCATCGTGCCCTCGACTTCGGGGTGTCCTGCATGCCCAATCAGCACTGCATCCATGCCTTGATTGGCGAATTTAGTCACCTCAATATGTACTTTTGTGACCAGCGGACAGGTTGCATCAAACACAGTCAAATCTCGACGCTCGGCTTCATCTTCCACCGCTTTAGACACACCATGAGCTGAAAAAATCACGATTGAGCCATCGGGCACTTCATGCAATTCCTCGACAAACACCGCTCCCCGACGGGCTAGGTCCTCCACCACAAACTTGTTATGCACCACTTCATGTCGTACATAAATCGGCGGGTCGAACCGCTCCAAAGCTTGATTAACAATGGCGATGGCTCGATCCACACCGGCACAAAATCCACGTGGATTAGCAAGAATAATATGCATGACTGGCTCTTTTTTGAATGGTTAGCGAAGGTTATACACTGGCTATGATAGGTCGTATGAGTACAAATGCAAGGAACAAATTTTGAAAAAAACGTGAAAGTAAGGCGTGATGGCGTCAATACGTTCAATGTTTAGGCTTTATTCAGGTTGATAAAGTATCGAGGTTTCCTCCTCATTTACCCGTATCCGCATCAAATCTTTCGCCAAAATTAAATTGCCATGATAGCTTTTCTCGGCTTCACGGCGAATGTCAGCCATGTTTGCCACGCCTGCTGTCTCATCATCAAACGGCTGGTATCTGGCACTAAAATGGGTCAGAATAAGCGTTGGTAATTGAGTGTTTTCTGCAAATTCAGCAATCTGTTTGGCAGTGGTATGCTGGGGGTTAAACCCGTCAGGTTTGGCTAAAATTTTCTCCAACACGTCATGAGTAAAGGTAGCCTCATGTACCAGAGCGGTTGCCTCTTGCATGGCATCGGTGAGCAAATCAGGGGTATCATTATCCCCTGCCACCACCAGTTTGCAATGAGGTTATTGAATTTACACAAATACATCAAAACTTAATACTTGACCATCTTGTAAGATCTCTTTCTCAAACACTTGTAACTGTCCCAACACTTTGCCCGCTGGCACACCTGCCTCAATCAATTTTTGCGTATCTAACTTGCGATGCTTTAGGGTTTGCGTTAGCGAGAATGCGTAAGATGAGGTTCGGTGCGACAGCTCGGTGATGTCAATGGTGATGTGATGATTGGGTGAAAATTCAATCTGATAAGGTCCGCCTGACGCTAATAAATCTTCGATAGCGACAAACTTAACCGCAAACGGAAAGTAAAGCTCGGTAGTGAGACTGACCGTATCTAACAGCTTGCCAATGGGTTTGGGGGCAATTAAAATTAGCGGTTCGGTGCGTCCGTGCATTGCCATGCTGGCGAGCAGACCAGGTAAGCCATAACAGTGGTCACCATGCACATGCGTAATAAAAATGACAGATAATTTCCGCACGCTCAAAGCTGTGTGCAACAGTTGGTGTTGAGTCCCTTCTCCACAGTCAATCAGCACCCAAGGGCGATTTTTTTGGCTACGTTGTTTATCGCCACCCAAATACGGATTGACACATTCCACTGCCAATCCGCTCACGTTGCGGTGCTTGGTTGGCATTCCTGCAGACGTGCCTAAAAAGGTCAGCTCAAACATAACTGAACTATTTTACGTCCGCTTCAGGACGGTCGAACGCTAACATATTGCAAGTAAACTGCTGTGCAAACTCACCATCTTGATTGATGGTGTGAATTTGTACAGTGACGATCCCTTGATTAGGCTTGCTGGTTGACCTTTTAATATCAACCACTTTTGCCACCACATGAATGCGGTCGTTCGGGTAGGTCGGTCTGCCCCACTTGACTGAACCACTCGCTCCGATTAAGCCTGTGGCAATGGGAATGGTTTCGACCATCAATCGCATGGTCAGACACGCCGTTTGCCAACCACTCGACACCAACGTGCCAAAAAAGCTATCTTTAGCACGTTCAGGGTCAGTGTGAAACGGTTGCGGGTCATACTGCTGGGCAAATTCGATGATGTCTGCTTCAGTGAGGGTATGCTCACGGCTTGTCCATGTCGTGCCGACGGTGAGGTCGTTTAGGTAGATTTTATCCATCATACGGATCTCTCAATACAATCGTTTCTGCCCGATCAGGTCCTGTTGAAATAATATCAATCGGACAATCAATCAGCTCTTCAATGCGTTTGATATAGGCTTTGGCGTTTTCAGGCAAATCATCATAGTTGGTGATGCCAACTGTCGATTCCGACCAGCCTGCCAGCGTTTCGTACTTTGGCGTGACGGACTCATAAAACTCGCCATCGTGAGCCCCTTCGCATTCGGTTTCGGGCAAATCGTAACCAATGCCAATGCGGATTTCATCAAGTCCATCAAGTACGTCGAGTTTGGTTAAGCAAATGCCTGATAATGAATTTAGCACCACCGCTCGGCGTAAGGCTTCGGCATCGAACCAACCACAGCGTCTAGCCCGCCCTGTTGTTGCTCCAAACTCATGCCCCACTTTGGCAAGGTGAGCCCCCACGTCGTCGAATAATTCGGTTGGGAAAGGTCCACTACCAACCCGAGTGGTATAGGCTTTGGTGATGCCAAGGACGTAATCCAAATACAAAGGTCCAATGCCCGTGCCTGTCGATACCCCGCCTGCGGTCACGTTCGAGCTAGTGACGAAAGGATAAGTGCCGTGATCAATGTCGAGTAACGTGCCTTGAGCCCCTTCAAACATGAGGTTTTTGCCGTCTCGACGCAGTTTGTCCAGCTCGTTTGTAACGTCCACGACCATGCCTTTGAGTTCATCTCGCCACGTCTTGCATAGTTGCAACGTATCGGCAAAGTTGATGCCTTGAACGTGATAGTATTCGGTCAATTGGAAGTTATGATACTCAATCAAATTGCGTAGCTTTTCTTCTAAATCTGGACGGAACAAATCCGCCACTTTAATCGCACGGCGAGCCACCTTGTCTTCATAGGCAGGTCCGATGCCTCGCCCTGTCGTGCCGATTTTACCACTGCCCCGTTTGGCCTCTCGGGCTTGGTCAAGGGCAATGTGATAGGGCATGATGAGTGGACAGTTGGGCGAAATGCGTAAGCGTTCACGCACAGGCACCCCTTTGTCTTCAAGCTCGCCCAGTTCAATCAGCAACGCTTCGGGTGACAGCACTACGCCATTGCCTATGTAGCAGGTAACATCTTCTCGCAAGATGCCTGATGGAATGAGGTGCAAAACGGTCTTTTCACCGCCTACTACTAAGGTATGCCCTGCATTGTGCCCGCCCTGAAAGCGAGCCACAGCTGAGGCTTTTTCGGTGAGTAAATCAACGATTTTACCCTTGCCTTCATCGCCCCATTGGCTACCTAAAACAACAACATTTTTTCCCATGATATTTCCTAGACTTGGTTCGTTAAAAATTAAGTAAATTATAAAAAAATTAGTGTGTTATTAAATACTCTGCCATTGCTTCTTGCATCAAGTCATGTTGCGATTTGCCTAATATTTTGGCTCGGTTAGTAAACTCTTTATCAACCATCGTTATATTCCTTTTTCTGAAAATTGTTTGCTTTGAGTGCAGTAATAAGACGAATATTTTCTCGCATTGTCCAGACCACAGTTAATACCCGTAATTGACTGCTCATTCAAATATTAACTTGTCTCATTTGCCCGTAATCTCGCGTATCTTCTTTTGTAATAGACAAGTCATCAAAGAATACAGTACAGGCTTCTATCAAGGTCACTTGCTCTTTGAGCACTAATTTAGCTTTATCATCATCCCACTCAAAAACAACCCCATTCAACTCATGAATCATTGTTGATCAGCCACTTCATTCAAAACCCACTCGTTATCTTTTAATGTTAATTGATGCGTCTGCATATCCAATCCATCATCAGCAATAAGGGGTTTGATAACCCGTTTACCCTTCTCACGTAATTCGTTGATTTTATTCTTAAGGCTCAAATGTTGCTCATTATCCAATTTAGATAAGGTGTCATAATCCACCACCACGCAATCTTGTTTCGGCAAATCCATAAGCTCTTGCAGACGGGTTAAATCCAAACTAAACCCGACGGCATGGCGGATGGTGTTATTTACTTCTTGATTTGATGCTGAGTTATCACTGGACGGTCGATTACTTGATTGATTATTCGTCTGATCAAACGTCATGCCATGAAAACGTCCGCCCCGTGCCAAAGGTTCGGTCGCCTCGCCAGCATAGACATTAAACACTAGCCCCGTGTGATAATGGTAGCCTGACAATTCAGTCACGTCCACACTCACCGTACATGCAAAGTTTTCTTGAACAAAATCGGCGATAGCTCGGGTGTCGTCAATAGCCTGACTTAACACGTTATCGCTCAATGCCTCATTTGACAAACCATCCCGCAGAGCAGTCATGTCGTTGCCGAGACTGGCGAGGGCGTAAAAATCCTGTCCCATCGGCAAGGTTTCGCTTAAGCGTTTGAGTTCTGGCAAGGCTTTGTTGGCGTAGAGCGTCATCAATTCATCGATGATTACCTTATTCGATATGTCACTTGCTTCATCCAGCCCTGCTAACTCGCACAACCGTTCGAAAATACCGACGTGCCCCAAATCAATATGGCAAGTTTGTTGATGACCACTTGTGGCATCGTTGGTGAAAATAGAATTGAGCAATTCAAACAACACGCTAAGCAATTCTCGGTCGGCATCCATCGACGCTGAGCCAAAAATTTCCGCCCCCAATTGTAATGGGGTGCGTGAGCCGAATAAACCATTTGGCAGAGTGTGAATGACGTGACCGGCATAACAATAGCGGGCAATGTGGTCGGCAGGGTGATGGCGATTGAGTTCGGCATCAATGCGTAAAATCTGCGGGGTAATGTCCGCCCTTACCCCCATCAGTCGCCCCGTCAATTGGTCAATAATTTTGAAGGTTTGTCGCTTCAGGTCTTCAGACGCATTATCGAGTAGCGACTCGGTGTACTCAATCATCGGCGGACAAATCAACTCATAACCCTGCCCGATCAAACATTGCGTCAGTTCAAAACGCAATTTTTCTTGCTTTTGGGCTTCATTCGACAATAAATCACTCACGCCATCGGGCAAAAGCCATAAATTGGCAATGTCAGAATGAGTCAATAAGGGGGACGTTGGCATAGTGGATGACGTGGTAGGCGAGGGCATAGAATAATAATTCTTAAAAAATAATTGCTAGACTAAAAATAGTTTTAATTTTTGCGACGGATAAGTATGTTACCATTTTCACCCCAACCCTTTCACGTTTGTCGTCCCTTTTTAGTAAAAAAACGAGCCAACCATGAGCCAATATCATCCCGAACCTACTATCAACCAAAAAAATGTGCTCGGCACTGAGCTTGCCAGTTGTTGCTTTGACCCGATTACGGGCTTTTATCGCAACGGATTTTGTCACACAGGCATGAACGACATGGGGCAACACACCGCCTGTGCAAAAATGACCAGTGAGTTTCTTAATTTCTCGGCAAAAATGGGCAATGACCTCATCACGCCGATGCCTGAGTTTAATTTTAAAGGGTTGCAACCGGGCGATTTTTGGTGCATTTGTGCCATGCGATGGGTTGAAGCCTATGAGCATGGCGTTGCCCCACCACTCAAACTGGAAGCCTGCCACGAGCGTTTGTTGTTTTTTGTGGAATTAGATACCTTACAAGAGTTTGCGATTTAGAGCCGAGATTTAGAGAGCCCAGATGTAGAGACTAGTTTTAGAAACTAAATGGACAACTCACATGGCTAAAATCCCGTCGCAACTGACCGCCCCCATTTAGTCCCAGTTTGCCTCAAATCGAGCAGCCAGTCGTAAACGGACGTCGGGGAAAAGAGTCGAGGAATCACCTGTTTACAATCCGCACGCTCCGCATTTTGACCCCGAGACGCCTAGAGAACATGATGAAATTATCAACTGTTACGCTTATTCTCGCAAAACAGGAAAACCCGTTTGTGCAGTCGCCTTATCTGATGTCAGTGAAACCTTAGCAGATGACAATTTATTCATTTGGCTTGGACTGTTTGAGCCGAGTGCAGACACCTTGAAGACGATGCAAGCGGAATTTGATTTGCATGAATTGGCTTTAGAAGATGCGGTGGCGACACATCAACGGGCAAAAATCGAAAGTTATACCAACGGCACGGTATTCATTTTGGTGCGAACCGCACAAATTATCGATGACATGATTTGCTATGGCAATACCTCTATGTTTTTGGGCAAAAACTTCATCATTACGGTACGAACAGGACCGTCCGTCAGCTATGCTTCCGTTAGAGATTATTATCGCACTCGCCCCGAAAAACTAAAACTCGGTCCGATTTTTGTCTTGCAAGCCATTTTGGATTTCGTTGTAGATAACTATTTGCCCATAATTGCCAGTCTTGATGACCACCTGCGAGAACAAGAGCGGGCGATATTTTCTTACGATTTTAGTCGAGATACCTTACGCCGATTATATGACCTAAAATCGCAATTGATTCATATGCGAGGCGTGATTTTGCCCGTGCAAGACATTTGCAACTTCTTTTTAAACCATAAAAAAGACGAATTGGTGTCTAATATACCCAGCACTGCTAAACCCTATTTTCGGGATATTAACGACCATCTGTTGCAAGCTTTGGATGCGGTGAATGGGCTTAATGAAATGCTCAGTGTGGCTATGGACACTTATATGGCGGTCGTCAATATGGGGCAAAATGACGTGGTAAGACAACTGGCAGCATGGGCAGGTATTTTAGCTGTACCTACCGCCATTGCTGGTATTTATGGCATGAACTTTGATGTCATGCCTGAGCTACATTATAAATATGGCTATTTTGTCGTGCTGATTGTAATTGCCGTGGTCTGCTCGATACTATACCGTCAGTTTAAGCGACTTGGATGGTTATGAGATGCTTATGCGTACATAAGTGCCATTCATTAAAAATTGCATCAATACACGTAATAATTTAATGCAATCAACGTTTGTTGGGATGCACATTATCTTCAGGTCTGCCAAACTGATTGGCTGTCCATGTGAGTAATACAATGGCAAGGCTTAACATAAAAATACACAAGCAAATTGTCACCAGCAGCCACAAATGAAAATCTTCTGCCACCGCTTGCACATCCACCACCAAATGCCGAGACAAAGCAGTAATGGCGATATAAATCAAAAACTGCACAGGCAAACGATGGGTCTTAAAATAAATGCCAATCATTGCCAGTAGCTCAAGGTAGATAAACAACATTAAAATGTCTTTTAATGCTGCTTTGCCTTTTAAAATAATGTGCCAAAACTCCGCACCTGCTGCCCACATGACAACCACTGCAATCATTAACAATGCTACATAATGTGCAATATCAATCAGCAAAATACCCAAATGCTGAACTTTAGTATGCCAGTTTTGATTTTGTCTATCATGTAACATTTTTCGATTTCTTATGTGGGAATGAGTGACTACCAGTACAGTGACTAAGTTTAAATACGACCAACTTTAAAGCGAGCGTAACCGTGCATAACGATATGTGTTATCTAACAAACTCACATTATTAAAGCTACCGCTTACTTATTGTGCTTATCTTAAATATTTAAGTGCAAGACTTGTACCGCTTCATTATGCCCGTTTTGGTGCAACGGTTGCCTTATCGTGTTGCATTTATACCCTCGATAACATCGCTTCTTTTTCAGCCGCCTCAACAGTTTGACGAATCAGCGTGTTAATCGTCATGGGTCCTACGCCACCTGGTACAGGCGTATAAGCAGAAGCAATTGAATCAATGCCTCTTAACTCAATGTCGCCCACGCCGCCATCATCGGTAGGATGAAACCCTGCATCCACCACCACTGCCCCATCTTTTATCCAGTCTTGTTTGATTAGCTCAGGCACACCGACCGCACCGACCACAATGTCCGCTTGCTTAACATGCTCCGCTAAATTTTGCGTTTTTGAATGACAA
>JAAXIL010000212.1:0-807 GCA_012270355.1 Psychrobacter sp. | reverse complement strand
CCGCAAAACCCCTTTATACTTGTTGCTTTCCTGTGCAATTGGCATTTAAAAGCATCATCGCCATCGGTTTGCCCAAAATCGCACTGCGTCCGACCACCACCGCATGCTTGCCTGCCAGTTCAATGTCATGATGCTCAAGCAAATACATGATGCCTTGCGGTGTGCAAGACCCATAAGCAGGCTCACCCATGCTCATGCGACCAAACCCGAGGCAGGTCACACCGTCCACGTCTTTGGTTAAGTCAATCGCATCAAAACACGCCCGCTCATCGATTTGCTCAGGCACGGGATGCTGAAGCAAAATACCATGCACGTCAGGATTTTCGTTTAATTCCTCGATTTTTGCCAATAGCTCATCGGTTGTGGTTTCTGTTGGCATTTCCACCCGAATCGACTCCATGCCCACCCGTTTGCAGGCATTCCCTTTCATGCGGACGTATGTCGCTGATGCTGGGTCATCGCCGACCAAAATGGTTGCTAAAATGGGCGTGCGTCCTGTTGTTTGTTTGAGTGCAGTGACTCGCTCACTGAGGTCAGACTCAATTTGCTTAGCTAACGCTTTGCCGTCCAAAAGTATCGTATCGGTATTTTTCGACTTCATTATGGTTTGCCCTGTCGTATAAAAAAGATGGAATAAGAATTTCGATTTAAAAGTTGATTTATTTTACTTATCTCGCTGCCAAATTCATAGGCGGTTATCGTAGGTTGTTCCGTTTATTTAATCTTTAATGCAAGAAAGTGAATGAAGTTTTTAAACTTTAAATAACCGTCCTTAAGAACAAAGTTTTTGTCTATTTAGGTGTAGTT
>JAAXIL010000025.1 GCA_012270355.1 Psychrobacter sp. | reverse complement strand
TGCCATACCCTCATGACCATCGTGAGATGTTTGTACATAATCAAAAAGCCCTAAATAAAGCCATGCAAACAATGGCGAATGTGCTACGTTCGCCTACAGATGAAACCTTTCGTCCCATTACCCGCATTCAGGTATCTGAATACCCTAGCATTAGTGAATTGTCGTTTGATTGGCAAGGCTATTTTTGGCTCACCCAAACGTTGCAAGCACAGCTTCAGCATTTAAGTGACCTGCTTTCTATCACTCAAACTAAGTGGTTTGTAGCGTCTGGACGAGGTTATCAGAAGGCAGTTGGCAAAACTGCCAAAAAATCATTGACAGGAAAATCAGAGGCAGAAAGTTAACAGGGTCTATTTATTATGCATGATGGCATATTCGGTTTGTAGCTTGTCCCAAAAATAGGTATAAGTCGCCAGTGTTTTGTCATCCATATAGATTTGCAGATGGGCATTGCTGAGCGTTTCGGCAGAAGGATATTTGATGTCGGACTGCGAGCCTGCTTCTGAAGTGTTTAAATTGAAAATCTTGGAATTCATATTCGTAGAAGAATAGCCTGTGTCCTCACTGATAAGCATGGCATTTTCGGCACGCAAGGCGTAACTGATGAACTCATGTGCTGCATCGGAATGTTCAGCGTTTTTAGGGATAACGAAATTGTCGATCCATATTAATGCCCCATCATTTGGATAGACAAATCGCAAAGAGTCTGAGAGGTGCGGCTGATTTTGATTGGTGTCCACATGAGTGGAACTCGTGGTGGTATTAAAATCGTGGCTTGCCATCATTCCAAGCTCGGCATCCCTCCGTAATAGATAATCTTTGGTATCCTTGGAAAATCCTATCACAGAGGGCAATAAGTCTCGCAGTTTTTGATAGGCTTCATAAATCTGCTGTGGGTCTTCAGTATTGATTGAATAGCCAAGGGTCAACAGTGCCATTGCAAACACATCACGCATATCATTGACCAATACCAGATTGCTATCTTCGCCTGCAAGCCACATGTCTGACCAACTCTCGACATAAGGCAAAGTGTTTTTGTCATCCTTCGGAGATGCCAACCCTGTCGCCCCCCAGAAATATGGTACGGAATGGCTGTTAATAGGGTCATATATTGGGTCGAGTAAGGCAGGATTGAGTCGCTCTAAGACTTCTATTTTGGCATGATCGATTGAAGCAAGCTTGTCGGATTCAATCAGCTTGCGAATGTAATACGACGAGGCGATCACCACATCATAATGATGGTTGCCTGTCATCAATGTATCGTACACTTCTTGAGGATCGTTGGAAGTGGTTACCACCACCTCAATGCCCGTTTTGTTAGTGAAGTTTTTAACGACTTGAGGCGAAATCGAGTCAGACACTCCATACAAATTCAGCACTTCGGGAGCGGGTTGAGTGGTCTGGTCATTTTGAAAACAGCCAGCCAACAATGTCATCCCTAAAATGATGGGCATAGCAATTAGCAAGCGTACAAACGAAATGCTATTTGATGAGTTTGTGTCGTGATTTATAAATAGCGAAGTATTAGCAGACGCATTTGGTTCATATCCATCAATATATTTATTTAAATGACGCGTAGATCGATAAGATACAAGATATAAGTTTAAGAGTTTGAGAAAATTGAACGGCATAAAAATGGGAATGCAAAGGGGTCGTAAATGATGTAAGTCTTCACAAAGGTTTAGATGGGTGCATTGATGCAATATAAATGTGCCATATTGACACTATAAAGACAATCTAAACAAGCATCAATGGTTAATAAATATTGATAATAGGCTTGATATTATTTCTGCCGTCTGGGCGGTAAACCCGTGTGCTGGGTTTGGAAATTTCCTTTTTGAACGGACTGATTTTTGGCTAACTTACTTTGATTGGATTTGGCTTTTTTGGCGACTTTGTTAGCCGTCGGTTTGGTAGGTTTGCCATGCGTGTTTTGTTTGATGCGTTTGGCTTTGTTATTGCCTTTGCCATGTTGACGCTTAACGGAATCTGCACCCGCTCGGCTGTTCTTTTTGCGGGCAGATTTGTAACTGTCTACTTCTTCTTCTAGCCGTGCATTATAAGGCGGAATGAGGCAATGTCTGCCCGTGCCGATAAGGTCTTCACGTCCCATGCGTTTTAAAGCATCACGGAGCATCGCCCAATTTTTTGGGTCGTGATAGCGTAAAAACGCCTTGTGCAACTTGCGTTGCTTGCCTGATTTGACAATCTCAACGCCTCCGCTGTCACGAGTGACCTTTTGTAGCGGGTTTTTATGGCTGTGATACATGGCGGTGGCGGTTGCCATTGGGCTTGGGTAGAAGGCTTGAACTTGGTCAGCTCGAAAATCGTTTTGCTTGAGCCAAATGGCAAGGTTCATCATGTCTTCATCGGTCGTGCCAGGGTGGGCGGCGATGAAATAGGGGATGAGGTATTGCTCTTTGCCTGCCTCGGTGCTGAACTGCTCAAACATGGCTTTGAACGCATCATACGTGCCCATGCCGGGTTTCATCATTTTCGACAGGGCGTTTTCTTCGGAATGCTCAGGGGCAATTTTGAGGTAACCGCCCACATGATGCGTCACCAATTCTTTGACATATTCTGGATCTTTGACCGCTAAGTCATAGCGTAACCCCGACGCAATTAGAATTTTCTTAACACCGTCAATGTCTCGTGCTTTGCGATAAAGTTGGGTGAGCGAGCTGTGGTCGGTCAGTAAATTGGGGCAGATGTCGGGATACACGCATGACGGCTTACGACAATTTTTTTCAATGTTTTCATCTTTGCAGTGCAAGCGATACATGTTCGCCGTCGGTCCGCCAAGGTCAGAAATCACACCCGTAAAATTGGGGGCAGTATCACGGATTTTTTCGACCTCTCGCAAGATAGAATCTTCCGAGCGGTTTTGAATGATGCGGCCTGCGTGTTAGGTGAATGAGCAAAAAGTACACCCGCCAAAACAACCTCGCATGATATTGACCGAAAACTTAATCATATCAAACGCAGGAATGCGGGCATCGCCATAGCTGGGGTGGGGCAAGCGGGCATAGGGTAAGTCGAAAATGTAATCCATCTCTTCGGTAGACAGCGGAATGGGTGGCGGATTGAGCCACACATCGACCGCCGATAAACC
>JAAXIL010000008.1:2849-3130 GCA_012270355.1 Psychrobacter sp. | reverse complement strand
AAATAAGCCTATTGCGTAACTACAATTAATTATAGGGATTGCCCACACCTAACCTCTGCAAAATCCCAATCTCAAACCCTTCCATTTCGTCCTGTTCGGTTTGCCCAAGCTCGTGGTCAAACCCAAGCAAATGTAAGATACCATGCACCAATAAGTGGGACAGATGGTCGGGCACGGTTTTGCCTTGCTCATTTGCTTACAGCTCTTAAAACGCATGTCAAATAATCAATACAACTATCACAATTACTTCCATAATAGCGAATATGGCAGTGTCAATGAAT
>JAAXIL010000008.1:0-2839 GCA_012270355.1 Psychrobacter sp. | reverse complement strand
GATTTGGCAGAAGGGCAGGCATTAAATTTAGAAGCTCGAGGCAAAGCATAATCTTTGCCTCGAGCTTCTAAATTTAATGCCTGACCTTCTGCCAAATCGGTCACATAAATATCTAGCGTTTTCGGTTTGTTTGTCCACAATGAGGCATCAATATCAGCAAAATACGGCAGAATTAATCCTGCTTGCATTTGCTCATTCATAAACTCAAGCGTTGTAGTTAAAATTTTGCCAATTTTATCAGAGTTATAAAGCGACAAATCCGCTTCAGAAACCTCATCTGAAGCGGAAATATAAACGGCGTTAGTAAGAGTATAGGGATTAATCATTAGATTGTTCAGTTTTTAATGCTTCGGCTTCTAAGCGTTTACGCTCTTGCTCTTCACGACGTGCTTGTTTGCGGGCTTCGACTAACGCCTCTTGTTCTTCGTCGTAAACGCCATACGCTTCGACAATCTTTTGCACCAATTGATGCCGTACCACGTCTTTGGAGTCAAATTTGGTGATATGAATTTCATCAATTTTACCCAAAATCATCAAAGCTTGAGCCAAACCAGACTTGTGCCCACGGGGTAAATCGACCTGCGTCACGTCGCCTGTAATTACCGCCCGTGAGCCAAAGCCCAATCGGGTTAAAAACATTTTCATCTGCTCAGGCGTCGTGTTTTGAGCCTCATCCAAAATCACAAACGAATTATTGAGGGTGCGTCCCCGCATGTAGGCGAGGGGAGCGACTTCAATAATTTGTTTTTCAATGAGTTTGCCGACTTTCTCAAAGCCAAGCATCTCATACAACGCATCATAAAGCGGACGTAAATAGGGGTCGATTTTTTGCGTCAAATCGCCTGGTAAAAAGCCCAATTTTTCACCTGCTTCCACGGCAGGACGCACCAATAAAATGCGTTCGATTTCGTTGCGTTCGAGCATATCCACCGCACATGCGACGGCGAGATAAGTCTTACCTGTGCCCGCAGGTCCTACGCCAAACGAAACGTCGGAGGTCAAAATGCGTTTGACATACCGCTGTTGATTGCCGCCACGAGGCACAATTTTGCCCTTACGAGTGCGTAAGCTAATCGGGGCGTAGTCGTTATTATCGCTATCAGCATTACCCGTTTGCGAAACCTCTCCCTCATCCATAGCCAGCTCGCTATCCCGTGAGACGCTAGATTGAATAATGAGGTGCAATTCTTCGGGGCTAATGTGTTTGGCGGTTTGGGCTTCGTCCGCCAGTTTGTTAAGGATGCGTTCACCTCGTTCAACGGCAGTCAAATCACCCGAAAGCGTAAATTTATGCTGACGCTGGGTCACACTAATGTCGAGGCGGTCTTGAATGTATTTAAGATGATTGTTGTATTCGCCAAGCAAGGTTTTGAGCTGGGCTGAGGTCAAAAAATCGAGGTTGACTTTGCGAGTGATGGTATCTGTCAAAAAGCTGTCCTTAATAGTAAAGTAATAATTATTTGAAAACTGACGTGCTACATATCCTAATGACTAAAATATAGCAATAAATGATGAAAGAATAAACTAGCGAATGTTTATGACGGATTGATTAATTGGATGATTTGGTGAGTGGTTTTAGTGAATGATGGGTGATTGATTATGTAATTAATATGACTGAACGGGGCGTTTTTCAAGCATCAATCTTGGGAATGAGACTAATAGGCATGGCTAAAGCAATCTTGCATACCGAAAGAACCACGAAAACTGGTATGATAAGGCAAAAAATTAAGCTAATAAAACGTCATGACCCAAACGAGAAAAAAGTCTGTACAAAAATCTTCGCCTATATACCCTCACCCCATTACCAATCAAACCGTGTTAATCGTCGGCGGTGGACACGTGGGTTTATCCTTTGCCTTGCTACTTGCCGATAAAGGCATTGCAAGTACCGTTTTGGAAGAAAAGGTTTATCCCAGCATTAGTCCGAATGATGACACCGACCGCACCCATTATTTGGACAGTCGCAACACAGCGTTGTCTCGTCGCACGGTGCAGATTTATAACGACATTGGGCTATGGGATGACTTGCAAAGTCACGCTTGCCGAATTGATGCGGTGCAAATCAGCGAGCAGGGCAGTTTTGGCTATGCCGAGTTGAACAAGGAAGCCGAAAACGTGGAATCGTTTGGGCAAGTCATGGAAAATGCGTGGCTCGGACGTAAGCTGTTGCTAGCCGTGCAAAACCATCCGTTGATTACGCTGATTGATGGGGCAACGGTCACGGCTGTGTCAGAATCGAAAGATTCGGTGAGCGTTGATTATCAACAAGATGAACAGAATTTAAACCTTGTCGCCAATCTGTTGGTGGCGTGCGACGGGCGTGATTCGACGGTGCGAGAGTTGTTAAATATAGGCATCAGCGTGCATGATTACAATCAATCCGCCATTGTGGGTGTGGTGCAAACTGATAAACCGCACCAACACACTGCCATCGAACGCTTTAGCCCAGCAGGACCTTTGGCGGTGTTGCCATTAAATGATGCCCAGCACACGGATGATGCCACAGTTTCAGGTTATCGTCGTTCGGTGGTATGGATTTGCCCTAAGGGTGAAGAACAACAGTATTTAGATAACGACGAGCTGTTTTTGCAAACCTTGCAACAGGCATTTGGTCAACGGGCAGGTAAGTTTGTGCGTACAGGCAAACGTGGGGCGTATTCCCTCATCCGTGTACTGGCAGAGCGTCAGGTGCAGGGGCGATGCGTGATAATGGGTAACTCGGCACACACGTTGCACCCTGTGGCAGGGCAGGGGTTTAATTTGTGCATGCGAGATGCCGACACGCTGGCAAAAATGCTAGCACGGCAGGTCACAGTGGGTAAATAGATTGGCGAGGCGT
>JAAXIL010000050.1:358-3130 GCA_012270355.1 Psychrobacter sp. | reverse complement strand
TTAAAAATTGAAGACACAGTTCAATTTTTTTTACATAAAATTACATTGTAAAGAGAAATGTAACAACTGGAATTTATGTTTCAGCCAGGTGAAACAAAGCGGTTTTAAGGCGTTCGTGAATAATGACACATTCAGCAACGTGTGATATAGTCGCTCTCGTTTTCGGGCTTAATCCTTTATCTGCATAGGTTTTGACATTTACATCATTTTTTGTTTGAACATCCAAATTTTTAGGTTGAGTAAGCAAATTAGGTGAGCTATTTAAAACCACATTGATGCGTTTGAGTTCACGGAATGTAACCACGTCCTTTGTTAAGATATGTAGCAGGCTTGAGCGTTGGTAGATGAGATGATTGACAGCCGTTTGACTGGCAACTGCCAGTGTCAAGGTTTGGTCATGATAGCCCCCGACTGTTAAGGTTTGGATGATGTCATCGGGCAAACAACCCGCCAAGCTGGTTTTAATCGACTTTGTGAGGCTTGTGAGTTCGTTGAGATGATTGAGCAAAGATGACGGCAAACGCTCTATTGATTGTTGTTGTTGATCAAGACGGCTCGCGAGGTGATTGATGGGTTTGACTTTGGCAAATGTCATGGTTTGTTCCCTTAAATCGATACAGTTAAAGCAATACAGTTGATGGACATTGATTTTACTCTTTTATTTGATACGACTAATGGATTGATTATGAAAAAAACGTTATTGATGATGTCGCTTTTAGGTTCATTTGCCTTGCCAGCCAGTGCAGCAATTGAGATGACTTTTGAACCCTCAAGCCAAACTTCAATGAGTAACGCACATGTCAACCAGCCCATGCTCGGCAGTGCAAGTGAGGTAGGGTTAGTCGATTCCCTAGAATCACTTACCATTCAAGCTCAAAGCCATGACAACCGTTTAAATAGCCTAGCCAGTAATCTTACCATCGAGCAAAACCTGCCACAGCCAACTACGGCTTCTTTTGCCACGTCTAATAACACTTTTAGTCGTTCAACCATCTCTAGCTCTGCTCCACCAGCCATCGCTGCTGCCCGTGCCTCTCGTGCTGCACATTCTCGCACCAAAGGGTTATGTGCAAGATATGTGCGTAAAGCCTTGCAAGCAGCAGGCTACAGCTTTACACCTAATGCGTCTGCCTATCAATATGCAACGCGTGGCACGTTGGCAAACGCTGGGTTTGTGAAAATTAGCAATAACACACCTCCACAAGTAGGTGATGTGGTGGTTTACAGCCGTACTGCCAAGCATAAGCATGGACACATTCAAATTTTTGATGGGTCACGTTGGGTATCTGACTTTGTTCAGCCAGACAAAACACCATACAGCGATCACTTCAACTACACCACATGGCGAGATGCCCGCTATAACAATGCCTCTAATGAAGGTGTTTACTTAGCGATGGAAGATTAATTCCTAATTAAAACCCAACCATAAAAAAAGCTCAATCGGTGTGATTGGGCTTTTTTACGTTTGTGGGGTCATCTGTTTGGTTGATTAATTGAGGGAAAAGAATTGAATTTATCTTTCAATTAAGTTAGATAATTTCGGATTGGCGTTGGGGTTTGGCTTAAACAATAACGCCATGCGTCCGATATGTTGTATCATCACCGCCCCGGTTTGCTCGGCAATGGCGTGTCCCATCGCTTCCCGTTCGGCTTTAGAGCCAGCGGGCGTTTTAATCTTAATGAGTTCATGGTCGGTTAATGCTCGCTCAATTTCACTCACCACGCCCTCGGTCAGCCCATTACCGCCAACCATCACGATGGGCTTTAGATCATGTCCAATGCCTTTTAGTCGTTTGATTTCGGCATTACTGAGTTGAGCACGGCTGGAGGTGGCTGATTTGTCGTTCGTCATGTTGTCTTTCATTAAAGTTATCTATATTAAAGTTGATGAAAAGAAGCATAGTCGAGCATGGTAATATAGGTGTTACACTTACTCAAGCCGTGTCAGGTTTAAAACGTTAGAATTATGGCAACCAAAATTAAAAATAAGACGTTATCGAAAAGTAGCAAAGCGTGGATAAAAGAGCATGTTGATGACCATTATGTGAAATTGGCTCAGGAACAAGGCTACCGTGCCCGTGCAGCATTTAAGTTATTAGAAATTAACGACAAACAAAACCTCATCAAAAATGGCATGACGGTGGTGGATTTGGGGTCAGCCCCAGGCAGTTGGTCGCAGGTGGCGGGGCGTTTGGTCGGTAGTGAGGGGCAGGTGATTGCTTCGGACATTTTGCCGATGGATGCGTTGCCTGATGTCACCTTTGTGCAAGGTGACTTTCGTGAGCAGGACGTGTTTGACAAGCTGATGGCATTAGTGGGCGACAGGCAAGTGGATGTGGTGCTCTCCGACATGGCTCCGAATACGTCGGGGCATAAAGCGGTGGATCAGCCTCGTATGATACACCTGTGTGAGCTAGCGGTGGATTTTGCATTGACGGTATTGCCCGCAGGGGGCACGCTGGTGATGAAGGTGTTTCAGGGGGCAGGGACAGACGAACTCAGACGACAAATGCAAAGTGATTTTGCTCAGGTGAAAAGCATTAAACCCAAATCATCTCGTGCTCGCTCCAAAGAGATGTTTTGGGTGGCGGTGCGGTGAGGTTGACCTATCGTTTTTAAATATGTGAACTTTTAGCAAAATACGATTTTAATTGATGAGCAAGCTCATAAACCGCCACCTAAACCATTCCTACACAAGCTTGGGGAACATGATTTTTCGATACATAAAAGATCTTGAATTTAAATTAATATTTTAATGCAATAAGATTACGT
>JAAXIL010000050.1:0-348 GCA_012270355.1 Psychrobacter sp. | reverse complement strand
CCCTACCCCCTTCCTCGTCACGGGGGGGAAACTGATGTTTCGATACATAAAAGACGTTGACTTACAATTTCTCTTTTAATGCACTAAGTTTGCGTCATTGAATGAATGGAACTTGCAATATCCAACGAATAAGAAAGCGATGCGTGAACACGACGATACGATGCAAATGAAAGTGGCTTCCGCTAGCCCCGATTGTAGCGATATCCTGCTCGGTTGGGCGTGGTGAGGGGGCTAGGTTCACTCAGAAAATCACAGATTTTCTCTTGCGATCCTAAAAAATCAGTGCTTAGATTTAACGGCTCTCAGGGAAATAGCTCAATCAAACTTATTTATGACACTCTATGATAA